>JBHLRT010000422.1:0-2880 GCA_048882305.1 Candidatus Thorarchaeota archaeon | reverse complement strand
GTTTATCTGCAATGTTTCCATGTTTCAGTAAGTAGTTGCGATAGTCATAATGAAGATTAGTTCCCATCTTTTTCAGGTCCTCCGTATCATAGGTATACAATCCTTGAAAATCAGGATTGTAAAATTAGTCAGTGGTTAGCAGGTGATGATACGTTTGCATACTCACCGACTGGAAAGATATTAAGGTTACCCGGAGCTATTTATTCGTCCTCAGACTCGTAATACTCCAAAATCTCCTTACGCCGTTCACGGCGTTCGTCTTCGGTCATCTCGTCACTCCTTTTGGATTCCTCTTCCACGACAATAATCTTCTCGCGAGGAGTATGTTTGATTCTATGTTCAACTTTATACTCAGGAGGAGAGCGAACGATTTTTTCATGACCGCATTCTCTACACTTCAATGTGATGGTTTTCTTGCCTTCCTCTTTCCTAGGAAGCATAAGAGCGCCGCATTTCTCACAGAATTCCATAAGGGTATCTCCCCGTCATTGTGGTAGGTTCGCGTTTTCGTATACACTTTTAATTTAAGTTTGACGTTTGGTAATAAATTCCTGAAATTATAGTGGAATTATCGTTTAGAAAGAAAGACTTATGACAAAGAGGTCTGGTGCCGGCTTCAGCAGAATAAATATTTCTTCAATAGGAGCCAGAGAATTTGGTCAAAGTTAAGCCCTTCAGAGCCTTTAGATATAATGAAGATAAAACAGAAGATTTGTCTCTTTTAGTAACGCCACCTTATGATATTATTAAAGGCGAGAAAATTGACAAATTACAGGCACTTTCAAAACATAATATAGCATGGATCATTAAGAACAAACCAAGTGAAAATGATACAGATACAAACAATCAATATACTCGTGCGCGTGACCATTTCATCAAATGGGTGGGTGAAGGTATTCTAAAACAAGATGAAGCAGAATCATTCTATGTTTATGGCCAAGACTTTGAGATCGAAGGCGAAAAGTTGTTCAGATTTGGATTTATTGGATTGGTTGAATTAGAGGAGTTTGCAACCAAAGCTCCTGCGTCTGGAGTTTTCTCAGGAGTTTTACAGCATGAAGAAACATTGCCAAAGGACATAGAAGATAGGTTGAATTTGTGTAGGTCATGTATGGCAAACTTCGGGCAAATTTTCGTAATTTATCCGGACCACAAAGGTAGTGTTGATTCTATATTGGAGCGAAACATGAAGAAAGATCCTGTCAGTGATGTCACCGATGATGAAGGGATTCGACATAGACTCTGGCAAATCGACAATATTGAAGACACGGATGAGATTTCTAAACTGATGACGGATAAATACATCATAATTGCAGATGGTCACCACAGATACAAGACTGCTTTAGCACTCTCCAAAGAGCATCCTGATTTAGAGAGTACGAAGTATCGGATGCTTACTTTTGTGAACATATCTAATCCAGGACTCGTTGTTCTACCAACTCATAGACTTGTTCAGAATCTCGATCACTTCTCAGCAAACTCCCTGCTGGCGCAATTGAATGAGTTCTTTGATGTAAAGACATTCGACACAAGTGATGAGATGTTCTCAGTTATGAATAAGGCATTTCATGGAGGAAAGCACGCTTTTGGACTCTTTGTAAATGATGGAAAATTCTATGCGATGATATTGCAAAATCTATCAATCATGGATGATCTACTATCTGACAAATCAGAAGAATTGCGAAGGTTAGATGTAGCGATTCTTCACACCTTGATTCTAGAAAAGATGCTTGGGATTGACAAAGAGAAACTCGCTCAAGGGACAATAAAAGGAGGCGGCTATGTTACTTACATCAAAGGTATTGGAGATGCTGTGGAGGATTCAATCAAATCGGTGAAGGGAGAATCACAAGCTGTGTTCTTTATGAATCCAACCCGAGTGGATGAGGTCGAAGCAGTTTCAAAGAACTTCGAATGCATGCCCCAAAAAAGCACATTCTTCCAGCCCAAAGTATGGACTGGTTTTACAATCAACAAATTGGAATAAGTGAAATAAATGACAAAGAGAGTATTCAACTTCTATGCAGGTCCTGCAACACTGCCACTCTCTGCCCTTGAAAAGGCTAGAGAGGAGTTCTTGGATTTTGCTGGAACAGGTATGTCAGTTATGGAAATTTCCCACCGATCAAAGGAATGGGTAAAAGCCATGACGGATACTACTGATCTTGTTAGAGAGCTGATGGGTGTTTCTTCAGACTACAAAATTCTTTGGTTGAGTGGAGGTGCATCAACTCAGTTCTTCATGGTACCTCTTAATCTACAGGTTCCTGGAAAACCAATGGAATATGTAAACACTGGAGGCTGGTCATCGAAGGCTATCAAAGAAGCAGAATATTTTGGTGACGTAAGAGTTGTTGCATCCTCGGAAGAGGAGAAGTTTACCTACATTCCTCAAGATGTGGAATTTAGCGATGATATTGCTTTTGCACACATTACAGGAAATAACACGCTCTACGGAACCGAATGGTTCTACGTCCCCTCAGTCCCAAAAGATGTACCTCTGATCTGCGATATGTCATCAAACCTTATGGATAAACCAATTGATGTCAAAGACTACGGAGTGATATATGCAGGAGCTCAAAAGAACCTTGGACCAGCAGGAGTGACATTAGTCATCGTTAGAGAAGACCTTCTGGACAGAGTTCCGGAGAAGACTCCAACAATGCAAAAGTGGAAAACTCATGCAGAAAAGGATTCCATGTACAACACACCACCAGTCTTCTCCATCTATATCTGCAAGCTCTCATTGGAATATCTCAAGGAAATGGGAGGAGTAAAGGAGATGGAGAGAAGAAATCGGGAGAAAGCAAAGGTACTCTATGATGTCATTGATGCCTCAGATGGATTCTACAAAGGCCATGCGAAACCAGACTCGAGATC
>JBHLRT010000421.1:0-2881 GCA_048882305.1 Candidatus Thorarchaeota archaeon | reverse complement strand
CCCGCCGCTAATTATGGTGCAATCGCACTGTACGAGAAAGCTGGTTTCAGATTAAACTGCAGACTAGTCAGTTTAACAAGAAGCTTGTAACTTCATTTTTCTCAAATCCAAAACGGTTATACTTCGCGATGTTCCTGAGTGAAGCTTGTTATTACAAATCGTGAGTGAGGATTATGTCTTATACCCAGTCTCCTTCGCTTTCACCTGACGAAGTTCTCGAGTTCCTTAACTCAATGACTGTAGCTCGTGTCTGTAGTCACAACAAGGATGGGACAATCCATGCTGCTCCTGTGTGGTTTGTTTTTGAGGGCGGAAAACTGATTTTTGGCACACCTGTAAAGAGTGTGAAACTTGCTAACATTAGAAGAAACAACCATGTTACAGTATTGGTAGATAGTGAAGGTCCTCCCACTCGAGGAGTCATCATTTATGGCGAAGCAGAGATTTCAGAGGATGCCATGGACGAGATTGCTCTAAAGATCTTCAATCGACGAATGACCAAACAACGTGCACTTGAGTATCGCGAAGGTCTCTTCAAGCTGGCGAAGTGGGTGGCTGTCATTGTCACCCCAAAGAAGATTGCATCCTATGATTATGTGAAAGACACGCGTTATCGACAAGCCACCGCTTTCATGAAGAATGACTAAGTTGAATTCATGTTAGTTGTTCCTCAATTGTTTCTTCTTCTGATGGGCGAGGTTGTTGAAATGCTTTAAAAATCATAAACACTCCCATTGTTGATATTCCGCCCGTTAGAACCAATGTTAGGGATATCGGTGCCACAGAAATTAGCCAACCAAAGAAGGCTATTTGTGGAATACCTAGTATCAAAATAATCGTTGGGAATAGCGAGTAAACACCATTCCGAACACGATTGGGAATTGCATCAATGAATATTCTTGATGTCAGAACATTCGCGAGCTGGAAGAAGATACCTAATCCATAGAACACTACAATCATGAGTAATACCGGAGCAATCGACATTACTGGGACACTAAGAATAAGAATATCTGTGGAAGGAATGTATAGGTCAACCATTGGTGCCCCTGGTGGCGGAACTGGAAATGCAATCATCAAGAAGGCAAATATCCAGAAGAAGACCGCTCCTCCTGTCTGAACGAAGCGAAATCTTGGAATCCACTTACCTGGTTCGAACTTCTTAGCCCAGACTCCAGAGCGTTCTGAGTAAAATACGAGTGGCAACATAACTAATGTACGAAAACTTGCTACTGCTACATCCGTGAGAAGGTAACTGTAGTACATCGGAAAGAGGATCAAATTCGCCCATACTGTCAGACAGCTGTTCATCAACATGGAACCAATTAGCAAGTAAGTGATGAACCTCCCACTGAACAAGTATTGAATGCCATCTCTGAGTAATGTGAAATACTCACCCAATGTAGGGCGAGTCTGCTTCATATCATCTGTTTCAGGAAGATTACGAACCAATAATCCACATGCAATAGCAATGACTATACATAGTATTGCTTGTACCTGAAATACCCAGGACCTGCTGAAGATAGTGGCTAGGATGCCCCCTGGGATTAGAATTAGAACATTTATGAACCAAGCGAGCATTCCCATCTTCCCAATAAAGACTCCATACTGTTTTCGTCCTTCATCCTCAGTCATCGCAACACGCCAATTGTTGTCAAACCAACTACCTAAGGCACCACTCTGCTGTGAGCCGGCAAATCCCATTAATGAATAAATCAGGATGAACATCCAAAAGGGACTCGAACTAGTAACAAGCGATACTAGGAAGAAAGCTACTGCATATGTAGCAAAAGCAGTGGTCAAGATATAGTGTTGCCCAATCCAGTCTCCAATGACTCCTGTTGGATAATCAAAGAGTGTCTGCACTGCCATTTGTACAACAACTAAGATTCCAACGTATGTCATGCCAATAATGAAAGATCCATTACCCAATGCTTCTGCAACAAAAATCAGGTAGAACGTTGTTGATATTGCGACCGAAGCTTGCATAAGAAGTGATAATGTGGTGAATTTCGTTGCAAGTTTGACAACTGCTGGTCTAGCTCCTTCCAGTCCAAAATAGTTCTTAATTCTACTCAAATCTTCACCACACGATTGCCTCTCTTTTTGACCTGCTTATAATATCTTTTACAAAATAATGAATAAAGCAACCTCTAGCTATATGAGAATCCGGTTTCTCTTACAATATTTCTTGATGACTTTCCCACGAGAAGCTTAAACTCTCCGGGTTCTATTTTCCAGTCATGCCCTGAGACATCATAGAATGCCAAGTCCTCAGCTCTAACAGTTATTGCAGCTTTAGTACTTTCTCCCGGTTGAAGTACTACTTTCTCAAAACCAACTAATTCCTGCAACGGTCTATCAATTGATGACTCTACATCCTTTGAATAGACTTGGACAATTTCTGATCCTTCCCGTTGACCGGTGTTTGTGACATCAACATTTACGATTACAGCTGCATTCGGACCAGTTATAGACGATCGATTCAGACGGATATTATCGTACTCGAACTCAGTATAGGAGAGTCCAAAACCAAATGGGAATAACGGTTCAATCTTTTTGTCATCGAACCATCGGTATCCGATATAGATTCCCTCATCATAGTAGACTCTCTTGTCCTCATCTCCTGGATAATTCCTTGGATTACCGGTGCTATGTGCAGGGGAATCCTCCAACCGTTTTGGAAAAGTCAAAGGTAGTTTTCCTGACGGAGTCACATCTCCAAAGAGAACGTTTGCTATGGCGTGGCCTGCTTCCATTCCTCCATACCAACACATGAGGACTGCTTCGACATCATCAATCCATTCATCCATGGCAATTGGACTTCCAGCTATCAGACATACGATTGTTGGACGATTACTTCGAGCGATTTCCTTGATCTTAT
>JBHLRT010000420.1:0-2882 GCA_048882305.1 Candidatus Thorarchaeota archaeon | reverse complement strand
GTAATACTTGCAATGCTGGTTATCATCGCGTCATTCCTCGGTCTTTTCATATGGTTTGCTATAGTTTTCCTTACATGGGGCGGGGTCAATGGGATTTTATGTAGCTGGCTATGGGATTTTGACGTAAAACAACATTGGACGAGTCTCGTTGGACATGGGTTTGTCCTGTTTCTCATTCTTTTGATTGTAGGGCTTCCTGTGACCGCTCTCTTACAGTTCTTGACAGTAGGCATCTCACCAGAAATATATATCCCGATTCGTATTGTGCTTCTCTCAATCTTCGATGGCATCATTGGAAGAGCAATTGGGGAAATGTTTGAGGATAGCGATTTGCTGACCAGAAGATATGCAACATCTTCAGGATCGGTAGTTTCAAGATGGCGACAAATCCCGACTCCGGAACCATGCCCATTTTGCGGCGCGGAATTCCCATATCGCTACAAAGACGTGAGTCCGGAAGGTAAAGCACACTGTCGTAGATGCCATGCAATCATCCATGACCCAAAGCATACAGTAGGTAATTCATCTATTCACCGAGAAGAATGAAAAGAGTATGATGGAAGGAGGTGCCACCAATATGCCCTTGCAGAGTATGTTAAATCTGAAAAGATTTGTTTACAGTATATCTCCTCTTGTACCCTACTGTGAGTACAACCAAGCTAATAATGATGGGGATTGATAAACCAACATAGATGTGGAAAGGCAATATAGATGAGGTACTGCTTGTAGGTGTGCCATCAGTAGTAGAAGTGCCATGATTGATTTCGGACCAATTGAGCCTGTATGAATTTGCCTCTGGCACAAATTCGCTTAGATAATCTTGCGCTTTTTCAACATTCAATTTACCATAGCCAGATCTATCATCCCATCCTTGATCTAGAATATCTGTTGCACCCCAGACCAAGGCATCTTCGATTTGACCATTTGACGCCCATGGAAACTGATTCCAGAGAAGAACAGCCGAAGCCGCTGCTATTGGTGTTGAACAGGAAGAGCCTCCGAAAGTTCCATAATCACGGGTAGTCTGCATATATGCAGGAACGCCGCCTGCTGGAGCTATCAGAAACAACTTGTCTCCGTAGCCACCTTCGTTAAAGTTTCCTCCACTATCAAATCGTCCGATGACTCGGACGTACGGCAATGACTGTGGTATGTCCTTTGGATGCAGTGGATAGAGAGTGTTGTCACATCCTGCGAAAAATAGTGCATCTCCACTTTCATAAAGTTCTGAAACCTTATTCTGAAGTTCCACCAACACTGGATCATTAAAATCAAGTAAGTATACTGTTGCGAGGAAACTCATAGTGAAGACCATTCTTCCAAAACTAGCACCCCAATCAAAGATGTCAATCAATTTCTGCAGATATATCCGATATGAATCGACATTTTCAGTAGGATAACTGCCCCATGGCCATGCACTGTACAATGGAGCGTTTACAATTCCAGCTACACCTATGCCATTATTGATGGTGGAAGCAGCTACAGACGCAACTGCTGCTTCATGCGAGCTTGAGCTAGTAGTGGGATAAGGTAAATACGAAGTAAAGTTACTATCCCAAGAAAAACTAGCCTTCTCAGTTATGTTCAAGTCTCCATTTTGGTCATCGATAATGGCTTCTCCAATCACACACAATCCAATCGCATCAGGAGAATTGAAGAAATAGCCATGGTCCCATACATCATGGATCTTGATAGCATCCAAATGCCAAGGGTTTCCAACTGGATCGTTTGGAATAAATCCGTTTACAAGAGGGAGATTTCCAAATGAGTGAGTTATAATAATGAGAGCTATGAAACTCGCAATACCAATTGGTTTCGATATGGATTGTTTTGAACTTGTTTTCTCATAGCCCATACTTATCAACTCGGTTGGGACCAAATTCGCCCCCCTAGAATCGATACGTTGTAAATTAAGAACACTCATCACAGCAATGGAAAAGAGAAAGGATGGAAGGAGGCGCGACGGACCAAATCACCCCTCAAGGATCAGAATGCCCATCTAGAGTAAGCGCCTTTGTATTCTATAGCAAATACAATTCCTGCAAGAATGGAAAATATCCCTGCTAGAATAGCTGGAGAGGTTGCCAGTAGGCCTAATGAACCTTCAAGCTGTCCAACGAACATGAAAGCAATAACAATAGTCATAATTCCTATACAAACACCAAAACAGGGAGTGCCTTGAATTCTTTGACCAGTGTCCTCTCGAATCACTACATCACCGTATCTACCTACATCTCTAAAGATAGCCATCATGTTTCCAGTACGAGCAAACCAGAAACCGATTAGCATTATGAAGGCGAAGATCCCAGATGCCATAGCAGCTGTTCCATCATCAAATCCGACAAGCGCAACTATGAGTTGTACTATACAGAGGATTGCAGCAATCAGGAAGAGTAATGCGCTTTTCATTGAGCCAGCCATTTCCATACCACCTGAAATTGGAACTTGTTCTCACATGTAAATCACACATAAGAAGGTAATTGAAAAGAAAGAGGGATGGAAGAAGATGCAACCAATGCACCCTTACTAGATGTTTCACATTCAGCCCGTTTGTTCAAACTAATACCTATCGTCAAACGTACAGATACAAGAAGAAGAAAAACAACAGTAGTGAGTCATATCTTTCGATTAGAATATGCAGAATTTGAAACACGATGATACAAAATGTAGAGAATGACTAACCAAATTGGAATAATAGGGTCGAATCCAAGTAATAAGTAATGGAGTAGTATTCCGATTGTGAAGAAACCAAGCAGATTGTTGGATCCTGTCCAGAGATTATCCATTGTTCTATTGTCATCATGAAGTGTGTACAACTCAAGCATTGATGGAGCGAGAAACGCATACCAGACTGCTAGAAATAGGAACCACGAGTCCGGATA
>JBHLRT010000419.1:592-2922 GCA_048882305.1 Candidatus Thorarchaeota archaeon | reverse complement strand
ACCATTTGAGCTATATTCACTGTTGCTCTGAATGTGCCGTGTTTTATTGCGGAGATACCCTGAGGTTTCCACTTTCTTAAGACCTCAGTAATTGCTTCATCAAGTGCTGCATTCATATCAGGAGCATATACCCGCTGACCATGTTGGTTAATTTGATACCGCATGTGTCTACGGAGAATCCTATCACGCGCAAAGCTGTTATTCATCAATTCATCAACCAACCGTTGAAGTTCGCTAGGATCTATGTTGTTGCTTATGTATGTCTTGAGTACAGTTCCAGTTGCTCGTTGCACCGCTCGGAAACATGCCTTCACCACTGATACCTTGTCACTGAGGGGAGATTCAGCTATGATGTTCTGTGCTATTGAGTTGGCAGAAGCTTCTAGCCAGTCATCTCCATCAAGATGCAATTTACTTGTCATGATTACTCCATGATATGATTCACTCAAACGGTTGACCAGTGTATTTTCATAGCTACTGAATTTGAGTTTGATTTGTTGTAACATATTATCTGTCCTGTAAGATGCTAAACGAAGACCATATACAAGCTCAGCCAGTGCATCAATGTCTGAAGATGCTGGAACACTTCCACCTAGAAGCTCTTTCTCAATCTTGGAAAGAAGATTCTCAGCCATTTCTTCGTCATTTAAAGATGCGATTACTGGAATCAAAGAAGAACCACTTACTTCATCAATAGAAATACCCTGCGCCTCCGAGGTTGCGACGAGTGTAGCGGCTGCCTGAATTGCATCATCAATCGCAGATATTGAACCCGCAGTTGAAGCCTTAGATATTTGATTGAGAGATGATATCAATTCTTTTTCTGTTGGATGTTGAATCAATTCTCGAATTAATGGAGAAGCTGCCTCCCCTAGGCTCCTATCGCTAATATCGATTGATGTCAAATACTTGGCCACTTGCTTTGGTTTGCACCTTGTAACTAAAGATAATACAACAATTGGGGCAATGGAGTTCCGATTGTTCTGATCGAGAGCCATCGTAAGCTTGACCATACTAGGAACTGTTTTTTGATCAGAGATTTTTTCTGCTACCTGCTCAGGTCTACCCATATTCATGAGGAGATTGATAAGAAACTCTTGTTCAGCATTATCTCCAACAACTTCCATCAGGAGGTCTTTACTAGAGTCTTGAAGTTTGAATCTTGTTGCAAGTACCAGTAAGGTGTCTTTTGAATTTGCAACGAATTCACTACGCATCTTTTCACTCATATCTTTGAGATACTCAAGCACAGTCACAGCAGATCCTGCTAAATCTAAAGAAGCAACCTCTCGAAATGATGTGACACCATCCTGAATACGTCCTGCGTTCAAATCATCTATTGTTCTATAGGTTAATCCTTTACCTGATTGACCTATAATTATGAATATCCTAGAAGCTCGGTCATAATCACCCTTCAGGATTGCCTGATTTCCTAATATTTCGAGGTCTCTTGTAATTGCACTACCAAATACATCCCTCAATTTAGAAATCATATCTTCTGGAAGGTCTTCTTTCATTGCTACTCGAGATGCAGATTTTGGTAGTCTGAAGTCACAATATGACTTGAAAGCATCTTCATGGTCACCAGAGATTTCAGCATTCATTGCTTTCTGTAGAGAAAATAGCTTTGATCCTTTTCTACGAGTGTAGATGCCTGTGAGTACAATACTAACACCGAGTGCAGGAATGACAAGCCACATGACTGGAGTAACCCAGTGCGTATTGACGAGAATAAGTGATCCGTAATTACAGCACTCAATTGACTGAGACCCAATTGTAAGAATTACACTCAGATTCTGCCTTCCTGAAGGTCCGAAGATAACAATTAGTTCAAACTCATTTGTCGATACACCCGGCAACCACAATGCATCTGCAATCAACAATACGTCATTCCCAATCCTAATCTCGATGACTGTTTCTGCAGTTACATCCTGAGGATTGAAGACAACAACCTCTACAATCCAAGTACCTAGATTTGTGAATTGTGTGCAATCGAACGATTCTATGGTTAGGTTTGGCCATTCAAGTATAATCTGACTGTAGTATAACTGAGATGTGTCCATATCAGTTATCTCAACATCGTAAATCCCTAAGGGAGCTGCTGATGAGAATTCAATCTCAAAGTGACCGAGTTCTTGAAGCGTACTGACCGCAGTACCTGATGTCAGTAAACTATCTGTACTATCATAAACCATGATATTGAATGAACCTTCTAAAGTGAACATATTGCCAACAGGGTCATTTACACCCAAAGGAAGATAATATGTCGACCCAGGATAGGCATGAGCAGCTTGGGACGGACCAATTGATGTGCATCTATCTGTAACAGG
>JBHLRT010000419.1:0-582 GCA_048882305.1 Candidatus Thorarchaeota archaeon | reverse complement strand
CCGGCTCACCTGTCCCATTAAGCCTGACATAGCCTTCGATCCAGCCATTGTTCCACCAATCATGAAGTGTGATATCGGGATCTCCGAAGATTGAGAATTGCAAACAACTTGCCCCAACCACAGCAACATCACTTGAGGTCACGAGGGTATCGATTCCATAATCAGAGAATGAATATCTATGGGAATTTACATCAAATGAAAAGTCCAGAGCCCTTCCGAGTGGTTGGCCGAGGCTAGACATTCTATAAAATATATTGTACTCTAAGAGATCCGCTGGTCCAGCTAAGGTATCAGTTCTGCAAGCAAGAACAGCATCAGCCCCTCGTTCCATAAGTGTACTTGGACCATAACTTGACCCTAACTGACAAGAGTCAAGCAGAGCAAACATACCTCTTAGGTTAGCTCCATTCACTAGCTCGGTCATGTTGTAAAGGTCTAGATATCCCTCTGAAGGATTCACAACATTCGCGGGACTGATGTCTGTGTCAGCATCAGGATATGATGTTGACTGACCATCATCATAGGCTCGCCAAGCATTGTAACTGAACAAAGCTACTCGTCCATCGTAACTATAGAGATCTA
>JBHLRT010000418.1:0-2931 GCA_048882305.1 Candidatus Thorarchaeota archaeon | reverse complement strand
ACTCCTTAGACCCCGAAGAGCGGACGCTACTTGACAAGACACTCAAGGATTTCAGACATAGAGGAGCTGCACTTGATGATGACAAGAGAAAGGAGTTTCTTGAGATAGCTAATAATATCACTGTTTTACAGTCTGAATACCAACGAATCCTGAATGAAATAACAACAACAATTCCATTCACGGAAGAAGAACTTGAAGGAGTCCCTCCACCAGTCTATGAAAACCTAGAGAAGGATGGTGACAAGTACCTCTGTCCTCTAGATTATCCTGTATACTTTCCCGTTGTGAATTATGCAAAGAATCCAGAAACTCGCAAGAAGATGATGATTACATCTTATCAGAAAGGCGGGAAAGAAAACAGTGTACGGCTCTCAGACACACTTGCATTGAGGGAACGACAAGCAAAGTTGCTTGGACACTCAAACTTTGCTGAGTATGTTATCGCAAGAAAGATGGCAAAGACTCCAAATAGAGTCGTTGATTTCATGAATGACTTGAAGGCGCGTTTAACACCTCTCAGTGATAAAGAGAATCTCAAACTGCGAGAACTCAAGGCAAAGGAAATGAACACTCCCCGTGAGAATACCAAAATAGAACTCTGGGATATTTTCTATTACCACGAGATGCTCAGGAAAGAGCAGTATGCTGTGGATCAGAATGAGGTCAAGGAGTATTTTCCAGCTAGTCAAGTTGTTGAAGGTGTTCTGGATGTTTATCAGACAGTATTGAACCTAGAGTTCGTTGAAGCTGAAAAACCAAATATCTGGCATGAAGATGTTAGAGAGTTCAAAGTGATTGACAAAACAAATGGTCAAACTCTGGGTGTGTTTTACCTAGACCTGTTTCCACGAGATGGCAAGTTCAAGCATTATGCTGTTTTTGGATTCATGGACCGACGTATAAAGGATGGCAAGGCATACCTTCCAATATGCGCAATGGTTTCTAATTATGAAAAGCCAACTAAGGATAAACCATCCCTTTTCACACACAATGAAGTTGAAACCTTCTTCCATGAGTTTGGTCATCTGATGCATGTCATTAGCAATCAAGCAAAATATGCTCGTTTTGGATTAGGTGGAGTCCTTCCAGACTTCATAGAAACTCCGTCCATGATGTTCGAAAACTGGGCATGGAAAGAAGAGGTGCTTTCAAAGTTATCAGGACATTACAAGGATGCAACAAAGAAGCTTCCATCAGACTTGCTTCGACGGATGATTGATGCGAAGTTACTGAATATTGGAATACTCCAGCTTAGACAGGTTGCCTATTCTTTGATTGACATTGTGTATCATACAGAAGGAGCTGATGATACAAGTGAGGTATTCCGCAGATTATTTGGTGAGATTACTGGATATGCAATGCCTGACGACACCAGAATGGATGCTGGTTTTGGACATCTCATGAACCCCGGTTATACAGCAGGCTATTACAGCTATCTCTGGTCCAAAGCTTATGCTGAGGATGTCTTCACGAAATTTGAAGAAGCTGGTTATATGAATACTGAAATTGGTACTGAGTACCGTCAAAAGATACTAGCACCAGGCGGCAGCCTAGACCCTGATGATATGGTCAAGAGTTTCCTTGGGAGAGAAATGAATTCTGACGCTTTCATGAAGTCTCTTGGACTTGATGGAAAGTAAAAGAAAGAATATTGTAGGGCAGGAAAACTGCCCTACTCGTTTTTGTTTCTATAATCAACTTACCAGAGCTGATATTGTCTCTTGACGAAACCTTCCCACACTCTTGGTAGCTTGGCAATGACTTCCTCTGTAATCGACTCTGCCGATGCCTTCACTTTCTCAATGTCACAGTCACCGAAGAGCTCGACATTGACTGCCTTTGGCTCTGTGATAGGTGCACCAATCTGACTAACAAGATAACAATAGACTTGAGATAAGTCTGGATGCTCTTTGTACACTCTCTCGACAATCTCTCTTGCCGCAACATTGTAAGTCTTGCCAACGTGACTGACAGGATTCTTACCAGCAGCTGCCTCCAATGTCATGGGTCTGTAGGGGGTTATCAAACCATTCGCGCGATTACCTCTACCTACCTGACCATCGTCACCATGCTCAGCTGAGGTACCTGTGACTGTTAGGTAGAATAAGCCATCTGCGGGACTGTCTGCAGTATTAACACTGACTTCGGTATCCATGTCAGTAATCTTTACAGCTAAGTCCTTCACCAAATCAGTTATTCCTTCCATAACACTGGCGTATTCATCCTTGTCCTTGGTTTCACTGGAAATAATAGCTGCAGCAACCTGCATGTGGATTTTGTCATCGACTCTAGTCCCCATGATTTTGATATCTTCACCAATCTGTGGCCACTCCTTCTTTACCTTCTCACTATTCAATAGTTGTTCAGCCTCAAGAGTGATCAACTCTGTTGGGGAGAGTGGCGCATAGCCAACACCAAAGCTGGTGTCGTTTGCTCGGGGGACTCCTCGCTCAAGATCGAAGTTACCTACTAGGTCTGTGCTACCTGCTCGAATTTTGTAATCAATGATGACATCTGAGTTCACATCAAGGTGTGGGAGGTCCTTACTCAACCACTCTCTTGTGTGTTCAACAGCGAACTTACCAACTGGTACCTGTCGCTCGTAATCTTTGTCAACAACATCAACTGCTCTTCCACTCATCAAAATGTAAATTGGCTCAATGACATCTCCGCCACCAAATTTAGCGTTGGACTGTCCACCAACTAGAAGGACTTTGTCCACATTATGATGCTGAACCTGATCAAAAACGTCCATGTAGTATTCGCTTAGGCGAACTGATAATTCCTCTGCGGCCTTATCGCAAAGTGTGTCTGGATGCCCTTTCCCCTTCCTCTCAACAATCTCAACTGGGAGATTGTCAACAGAAGGTCCGGCTCCGCGTGTGACTTTCAAATTCATTGTAAATCAACTCGTCTTTTCCACCCGGCGCA
>JBHLRT010000417.1:0-2932 GCA_048882305.1 Candidatus Thorarchaeota archaeon | reverse complement strand
GAAACTCCTGATTATGTCATTGGCTGTGTTGGCGGTGGAAGCAACTTTGCAGGCATTGCGTATCCAATGATTGCAAACGACCGATTCCGCGAAACAAAGTTCATTGCAGCTGAACCAACAGCCTGTCCATCTCTCACCAAAGGAGAATATCGCTATGACTTTGGTGATACAGCAGGGCTAACACCTAAATTAAAAATGTACACATTGGGCGCTGATTTCACTCCTCCCAAAATTCACGCTGGCGGCCTTAGATACCATGGGGTCGCACCCACAATCAGCGCCCTTGCTCTAGAAGGTCGAATCACTCCCAAAGCATTCAACCAGATTGATGTTTTGAATGCAGGAGTTCTCTTTGCGAAATCAGAAGGTATTATTCCCGCGCCTGAATCTGCGCACGCAATTAAGGCTGCAATTGACATTGCCATGGAAGCCAAGAAGAAGAACGAGTCGCTAACGATTGTGTTCAATCTGTCTGGTCATGGCCACTTTGACATGGCTGCATATGGCGCTTTGATGGATGGCACACTGAATGGCGATGTTCCTCCTGAAATTCATCATCCCTCAAGCGATCTCCTCGCCGTACAGGGTAAGTGATATTCAAACCGCTGCTTTGTGCAGCGGTTTCCTCTTTATTTTGAAAGTTTCAATACATTTGCTAAAGCTTGAGCAGCCCTCTGAGGGCTTGAGAAGAATGGTATTCCTGCGGATTCAAGAATTTCGTGCCCTGGAGGTTTCCTTGTATCTGGAGATGCCAAGATACTTACAACAGGTTTGGAGACCTTACTGGTTGCATCAATTATCTCCTGGATTGGTACACCCCCACCTATTCCTTCTTGATAATTGGGAGAAAACACAATCATTGCAGCGTCAAACTGGGGCTCGTTAAGAACAAGTCTGAAAGCATCCGCGAAGATTTTCGGATTCGCCCATCCTTGAGCAAGGAGGTCAACTGGATTCTTGATAGGGATTTTGACAGGCATGTTCAACATTGACTGTATTGTTTCGGCAACCGAATCTGAAGGTGGCGGGAGATCTATTCCATTTAATTCAAGGGTCTGAGCAGCCACTAATGCAACTCCCAAAGTATGCGTAACAATAACTACTCTGCGTCCTGTAGGTTGGTCTTTAGAGATGGTGAGAATGCGTGCGGTATCAATCATTTCTCCAACCCCTCCGACTTCTATGGCACCTGCTTGTTTTATCGCTGCTGTGTACAAGTCTGCATTACCTGCAAGACTTCCAGTATGACTTAGGGCTGCTTCTCTGGATGCTGGAGTCTTTCCAACCTTGAAGACTATCACTGGTTTTTCTGAAGTTGTATCTCTCATCTCTTCCATCATTTCTCTGCCATATTCGGTTCCTTCGACAAAGAGGCATATCACTTCTGTATCAGAGTCATCCCTGAGATACCTCAACATGTCATGAAAATCAATATTCACTCGATTACCAACACTTGCAAATTTAGATATGCCAAGGTCAAGATCTGCAGCTCGATAAATCATCAAACCAGTTACACCACCACTCTGACTCACCATGGCTGCAGAACCTCCTTTCATAGGAGTTGGATGTGGAAAGAATGTTGCATTGAGGTTGATATTGCAATTACCAGCACCTAGACAATTAGGTCCAATAACTGCTATCTCTCCTTTGTCCGCCACCTCCTTGACCCTACGTTGATGTTCTTCCCCTATTCCCCCTAGTTCCTTGAACCCAGCTGAGAAGACAATTACACCCTTCACTCCTTCATCTGCACATTCAGAAAGAGTTGGAAGAATGTATTGAGGTCCTAATGCAATCATTGCAAGGTCTACTTGGTCTTCAATATCACTAAGTGATGGATAGCACTTCTTCCCTCCAAGGGTTTTGAGACGAGGATTAACAGGAAAAACATCACCTTTGAAATCATGGAGAGCAAGAAGAGTGAGTCCGCCTAATTTATCTGGCTTATCAGAAGCACCAACCACAGCGATTGCTTTTGGGTTGAACAGTTTATCGAGAGATTCATTTTTCCAACTCATTGTGTTGTCACTCCATCTTCTATTGCACGTAGGAGACTCCTAGTTTTTGATACAACAAGGGAAGAGATTGATTTTCTTGTCTTATCATAGTCCTTTAGTGGAAGGATTTGTATGCTTGACTTTTCTGCCGCTTCTATCATGAATTCCTGTATTGCGTGTGTTGCTTCAAACTCACTTTCTCTTACAGTTTCATCAGCAGAAACAGTTTCTAATTTCTCCAGCTCATGTTTTCCCATGAACATTGCTCTGTGTGTGGCAGTATCTGGATTGATTAAAACTTCAATAATCCCATCGCTTAGGTTTTTCAGAGTTCCAGGTTGAATGTGAACCCCTTCAACTACTGCATTGGTTCCTTCAGAGATTATTCCCGCTGCCATTGTCTTAATGAACGGTGATATGATTTCACATTGAGCCAAGAATCCTCTGACTACAGGGTTAAGATCATCAGGTCCCACTTGTCTATGAACATGAGCTTGATATGTATGACAGAATAATTCAGGATGCTTACCTTTATCCATAATGCCCCTTAGTACCATGCGCACTGAATCTGTACTGATGAATCTCGTTGCTGCGAGATCTTTAATGAATTCAATTGCTAGCATTGACTTGCCTGTTGCTGATGCGCCTTCAAGAACGATGATAATAGCTGGTAGTTTACGCCCTTCTCCTCTTTGGCGTTCATATTGAGTGAGAGATTCAAAATTAGTTTGGATTTCTGATTTGTACGACTTTAGAGAGTCTTTTACCTCACTGAGGATAGTATTCCTTGTTCTGATATTTTTGGTAGACAGGTTATGTAGTACATCGGAGATAGACCGATCATCAAGACCACTCAGTCTTAGTCTTCCACCTATTGTGAGGAGCGGAAAAGGGATTTTAACATCGCCATGTTGAACTCTCATGACATATGCACC
>JBHLRT010000416.1:0-2942 GCA_048882305.1 Candidatus Thorarchaeota archaeon | reverse complement strand
AAGGAATACTACAAGATGCTGGTAAAATTCCGAAAGGTGTTAGATCCGAACTTGATACTGCATCCAGGTCGTCTCGCAATCCCATGGGAAAGCGTAACGGACCTTCCCAATCCATTGAAGGAGTGAAACTAAAATGCGAAATAACTTACGCAACGTAACCACTATAAATGCCTACGATACAAGGAGGAAGGATTGAGATGACAAGCCTAGAAGATCTTCGCAAGATCAACGCACGCTGCATACACTGCAGAGCATGTCAGTATGCTTACTCCGGGGAACCTGATAGAGAGGGTGAAACCGAGGAGTACACTGGTATGCTTCAGGGTTGCCCTGCTGGATTGTATTTTGGTTGGGAAGGCTACTTCAACTCCGGCAAGCAGTGGATGGCACGAGCATTCCTGAACAACGAACTCCCTGCTAGCAAAGAACTGCTTGAGGTTGCAGAAGCATGCACGACCTGCGGTATGTGCGAAACACAGTGTCCAAATTATATTGAAACTGTACATATTACTGAGGCTCTAAGGGCTGCAATTATCGACGCAGGAGTTGAACCGCTTGACAAACACAAGGGTTTTGGTACTCGCGTTAGAAATGAGGAGTTAAGAAAGCCCTACAAAGAACCCCGAGGAGACCGCACAAAATGGTTCAGTGGGATTGTTGACAATAAGGATGCTAAAATTGCATACTTTGTCGGATGCACTGCTGCATACAGACAACAAGGGATTGCTACCCACACCGAGAGTATCCTGAACAAACTGGGAATCGAGTATACGGTTCTCTCTGACGAGGTCTGTTGTGGTAGTCCGATTCTTAGAACTGGTCAGCGTGATGTCTTCAATCTGGTCATGAAAGAGAATCTGGAGATGTTCAAGGACTTTGACCTGGTCCTGTTCAGCTGCGCGGGATGTTACAAGACATTCAGGAATGACTATCCTCACATGAGTGGAGAACCTCTCCCATTCAAGACTCGTCATGCAGTGGAGTTTGTGTACGACCTTCTTGAGGAGGGCAAGATCAAGATTGAGAAACCCTACAACAGGAAGGTGACTTGGCATGACCCATGCCATAGTGTCCGACATGTAGGTATTGCCATCGAGAAGGAGATACTCGCAGGGTCTAAGAACTGGCTACTTGACAGTAGAGCGGCTGAGAAAGCAAAAGAAGCGCATTACGAACTGCCAAGAGTGGTCCTTAGAAGCATACCTGGCTTGGAACTCAGAGAGATGTACCGAATCAAAGGTGATAGCTTCTGCTGTGGTGCAGGCGGAGGAGTAAAGGCGCAATACCCCGATATGGCCATGTTTGCAGCGAAAGAACGTCTGAAAGAAGCAGCATCTACCGGTGCTGATGAGATTATGACATCCTGTCCCTTCTGTGTTACAAACTTCAATGATGCTGTGGCCGCGTTGAAGAAGGAAGAGGAAGAGACCGGAAAGGATCTCTCAGACCAAGGTTCAAAGCTAAAAGTAGTAGAACTACTCGAAGTTCTAGATGAGCTGTTGTAGTTGTGATTTGCTGTGGAGGTTTTCCTCTGCAGCATGCTTCTTTTTTCTCCTAGGAGTGCTGACATCAATGCACAAACCTTCAAAACCTGTCACGGTTGAAAAATATAATCCTGAATGGGTTTCTTGGTTTGAACGACTGAATACCTTTTTCCAATCCAAGCTAGACCAATATGTTATTCGAATTGAACATGTTGGCAGTACATCAATTCCTGGAATGATTGCAAAACCCATAATCGATTTCGACATTGTCATTCATATGTCCGATTTCGATGAGGTTCGAAGTCGTCTTGAGATGATTGGCTATGTTCACCAAGGCGACCTTGGGATTCCAGAGCGAGAGGCATTCGCATTGACTGACTTGAAACTTAGGGAGGAACTCCCTCCCCACCATCTCTATGTTTGCGGAATGAATAGCAAAGAGTTGCATCGTCATATTGCATTCAGAGACTATTTACGAAGTCATCAGGATGATGCTACTAAGTACTCAGAGATTAAGGTCAAGCTAATCAAGAAACACTCGAACGACCGCACTCTGTATATTGATGGGAAAGACCAACTAGTCAAAGAGATCCTTGAAAAAGCACTAGAATGGGCGAATGGAGTATGACTATTTTTCCTTCAGAGCAAAAGCAAGTAGAATCACTACTTCGACAATTATAGTAAGCAATAACAGAGGCGGCAAGAAACTACCAGTAAAATCCGCCAGATATCCGACTGCAATTGGACCGAGAAAACCTGCACATTCACCAATTGAAAAGAAAAGTCCGCTAGCTATTCCAGTCTTTTCAGCGCCTACACTTGGTAAGTCCATCATGACCACTAACATAAGTGGCATCATAGCTCCACTCACTATTCCATAAATGACTAGGGATGTTAAGAGAGTTAAACAACAAGAAATTCCTACAATGTACATAGAAATGCCTTCAATTAGCAAAGACGCAATAATTATTGGTCTTCTTGAACCTGCCACACCAATACCTGGAATTATCGCACTTCCTATAAGGCCGACCCATGTGGGAACTGATGCAAGAACTCCTGCATTAATAGGGCTTATTCCTTTTGTTTCCAATATTGTTGGAAGCCAGTTCCCGAATCCATAGAAAACAAGAAACGTGGTTGATCCAATGAGTGCGACCAACCAGACATCTCTATGACTCAAAAGAGATGTAATCTCATTGCGGAACTGAATCCCTCCACTTGATTGTATCGAACTTCTGTCTGACTCACGAGCTAGTAGAATCCACGCACACACGATTCCTAACCCTACTAGTCCATAAAGCGAAAACACATTCCTCCATGTTCCTACAGCAGGAAGGACTAGTGAGTTGGTTAAAGCTAAAGCTAACGCAGAGCCTACAGCCGCTCCAGTCATATAGATTCCTGATGCCAATCCGCGCTCTCTTCCCTCGAATGTCGATGCCACCATCTTCGCCAAAC
>JBHLRT010000415.1:0-2952 GCA_048882305.1 Candidatus Thorarchaeota archaeon | reverse complement strand
CCTCCCAATCTTCTTCGTAATACATCCGTTAGTCGGGTCAAAACCGATTCATACGCAATTGCTACAATTCCTTGAAGGTCACTTCTGTCCCAAATGTCCACATCTGGGATATCACTACGATATGGAAGTCCGAATCTTCTGGCCACTTCTGGGATAGGCTGCACTATATCGAAGTGATTCTGCAGCAATATCTGGGTCAACGATTGTGAGTATATTCCTCTTATTCTTGCTTTTATCATGAGCAAACACTGGCCCGGGGGATGAGTGTCAGTCCATAACCGTAATCGGTTCAGACTGGTCTTGTCATATCATATGCTGTCCCAAACAGAGTTAGTCTCGAATTGGCTCCAGTAAACTGGATACATGCCAAATCTTAGTCCGTGCATGGTTCGGACAGTTCGGGTCCTGGCTTGGCTCATCCAAGATTGATATCGCATTCTGTGCTCTCACGGCTGGAGAGTCTGTTTCATTCTCAAGAACAGCGATTGCTTCATTTGCTGCACGCCTAATGTTCCTGGGAACCGAGGAATCCTCCGATATCTGTTTTAGGAGGTGTTTAGACTGGTCAATGCTCTTTTGCGTTTCGGGGTCCAAAGGACTCACCTCTGAATGGTCTTTACGCACAAACGGAGTGCGAACACAACTGCTTTTTCACCGAGTTAACCATATCAACGTTTTCATCAGACCTACCGAGTTTGTGTGTCATCAATCCCTCTCAAAATCCAATCAAAGATAATGCAGATTTTCTTATATCATAGCAATTGACAGTCATAGGTGAGGACAATGACAAGTAAAGACGACGCTTCAGTAAGAAAAATGGCGGAACTTCTTCGTCAAGGAGCTACTATGCTGGCAGATGCCTGTCCCCAATGTGGCTCCCCACTCCTCAAGGTCAAAGACGATATCTATTGTGCCAAGTGTGACAGACGAATAGTATATGCCACATCAGACGAAACAGTGAAAGTTGAAGCCATAAAGACACTGATTCCCGAATTAAGAGAAACGCTGATCAATAAATTGAAGGTGCTTAATGAGATTGTTGACAATGAAACTGACACTGAAGAGCTCACTAAACTTGCAAACCTAATGGTACTACTACTGCAGGCTCTTCATAGATTAGAAAGTATGGGAACATAGAGCTGTAGAAATCTCTACTTCTCTTTCTCCTTTTCCTTCTCCTTCTCTGTGCCTCTTCTTAGTCTGGCTCTTCTAATCTTGACCTCTTCTGGTCCTTTGAGTACCTTGCTTTTTCGAATCTCACACTCACGAATCGGGATTATCTTCTTGACTTCTTCGTGGACTTCGGTGGCCAGATCCCCGAGAATTACTTTCTGGACAAGCTCATCAAAGACATGTTTCTTGGCGTGGGTACGAATGACTTTCTCAATTGCTCTTCTAACAGCGTGTTCTTGGCTTGTCTTAGCACGGGTTGTGGTGAAGACGATAACGGAAATACGCATCAAATAGTCATCCTTTGTCAGAATTGGACCAATCCAATCAATTCTAGATGTTCCTCTCCGCACCAAGCCTCTAAGGTAGTCAGAACTCCACTCATGACCATAGAACACAGTCTTTGCTTGTTGTCCAGTAACTTCCATTACCTTGAATCGTAATTTGACATGAATCTTATCGAAGTTTCCAGTTATATCGTAGAGTGTGGGCTGAACACTTCTTCCAATCAATTGTTCAGGAGTACCTGCTGGCGTCTTACCAATCTCTTTGTTGTCGAAATAGTCTGGTGCAAGAATCTGATACCAGATTTTCTCTCGCCACTTGTCTCTTGTCCTTGCCGCTGCTTGTCTACTTTTTGAGGACATTTGATAATCACACTCTTACTGGAAAATCCAGAAATCATGAATCGCTCTATGGGTGTTGACCACAGAAACGCGCCGACATCTAATGAGTCTAATAAAAACATTGTGACATGTCCTGATATGGCAACCAAAACTAGATATGATGTTCTTGTTCTGTGATGCTTGAGATGCCTTCTATGGACGAAGTAACATGCCCAAGATGCGGTTTCAATGAGGTCGCCCTAGTTCGCATAGAGATGTTTGGAAGCGGCAAGTATAGGAAAAAGTGGCGTTGTCCACGATGTAGTCATACTTGGGAAACTGTTGAAAACTAAAAGATGCAAAACGGTTAAAACTGGCCTGATTCCAATTTTGGTTCACTCATGCGGAGGTTGCCAAGCCAGGTCAAAGGCGCTGGGTTTAGGTCCCAGGTAGGTCGCGAGTTCTAGCGATCTAGGGAAATCTTGTAGAAGTTCGCGAGTTCGAATCTCGCCCTCCGCACCATTTCTTCTAGGTTAGCTTACTCACGTATAGAATGGTTGTATGAGTATGCTTATTTCTCGACCAAGTAATGATGTGGTTGTTTTCTGTCCAAGATCTACATAGAGAATGGTGAAAGGCTCATTATCGTGTGAGTCAAAACAAATTCTTACCCAGAAACCGAGTAGATTCTCAGAGAGATTGATTAAGTAGAAGTTGTGTTCTTCATCGTCTGAAGGTTGAACTTCAAAGACAATTCCTTGTAGCTTATCTACTTCCTCTTCTGCATCCTGCTGCGAGGTATAGAACTCCAGATACATAGAGAATTCTTCTTCCAGCGGTGCTATCCACACTGTAAGAGAATGAGATAACTCGTACTCAGTATTGGGGTTATTACTGAAATTGTGTACAACAATAACAGCTGGGAACACAAAGGAAATGATGATAATCACTGTAACAGGTCTTCTATTCCGATGTAACCAATCACCTTTTGCCGGTGGTTCCTCCATTGTTTCCCACCACTTAGAATAGGATAAGATTCTTCTTACGTTTTTCCATAATTCTAGTTCTTTTCTGAATCAAGGATACCAGAAACGAGTTCGAATCTCGCCCTCCGCACCATTTTTCAGTAAACCTCATTATCTGGTTGTTTTCGCATTCTGCTGGGATTATCATGAAG
>JBHLRT010000414.1:0-2953 GCA_048882305.1 Candidatus Thorarchaeota archaeon | reverse complement strand
TCAATTCAAGGATTGACCATACTTCAGAATGACAGGTATGTCTATGTGAATCCAGCCTTTGCATTTATGGTCGGATACACAGTAGATGAGCTACTTGCCATGACACCTGAAGAAGGGTGGGATCTAATACATCCTGATGATAAGAAATACTTACTAAAACTTGCAGGTGACAGAAAGGCGGGTATCCAGATTCCAATGCCATATGAGTACAGATTTGTAAGGCGAGATGGTTCAATTAGATGGGTTCAGGCGTTCTCTGGCAATATTGAATTTGAAGGAGCTCCAGCATTCCAAGTAACGATCATCGACATCACTGAAACTAAATTAGCTGAAACAAAACTGCGTTCCTCTCAAGAGATGCTTCAAACAGTAATGAACACCATTCCTCAGTATGTTTTCTGGAAGGACTTAGACTCAGTGTATCTTGGGTGTAATGAGAATTTTGCATTTGTTTCGGGGGTTAGAACTCCAGACAACATTGTCGGGAAGACGGATCATGATCTTGCTTGGCGCGAAGTTGAGGCCAAGTTGTTTAGAGAATTAGACAAGGAAGTCATTAGAACAGACCAGCCGCAAATGAATATAATATCTCCACAACGTCAGGCGGACAGTAAAGATGCATGGATTGAGATCAATATTGTTCCTCTACATGATGATGATGGGAATGTAATTGGAGTTCTAGGAACGTACAATGATATCACAGAGAAACGAATTGCTGAAGATAATCTCATTAAATCAGAGGCAAAGTACAGAAGTCTTGCGGAGCAATCAGTTCAGAGTATTATCATTCTGTCAACAGACAAACTGCTTTACTATAATCCTGCATTCAAAGAGCTTGTAGAATATACAGATTCAGAACTTTGTGAGATGGATGCAGGTGATGTTTGGAATCTTGTTCACCCTGACGATAGAGAGGAACTCCAGAAGCGAATGAATGATGGAATTGAAGGCAGACCTCTTCCTCCGAGGTATGAATATCGGTTCATTCGAAAGAGTAGAGAGATTAGATGGGTGGAGAGTTTCACAAGCCGTGTAGAATATAGTGGCATTTCAGCTGTTCAAACTGTCATAGTTGACATCACTGATCGAAGGGATAGCGAACGTGAGCTTCGTGTAGCAAAGGACCGAGCACTCTTGTATCTCGACCTTATGGGCCACGACCTAACTCAACAGCTACAAGTAATTCTGAACAGCGCAGCATTGATGAAAGCAACGGTTGATGAATCAAACAAAGAATCGTTCATGAAAGTAATAGGCGATGCAGTAAGACGTTGCGCTAGAATAATTGAGGAAGCAAAGGCAACTGAACAACTTCTGTCTATTCCAATAAGAGAGAGGAAGCTTGACGAAGCAATTCAAACAACATTGATGGCACTAATAAAAAGCTCAGAAACAACATCTTTCGAAACCACATTTTCTTCTCGAGATGCAATTGTTGAGGCTGATGACTTTCTAGAGTTGCTGTTATCGAATATAATAATGAACGCAATTGAACACAATCCCAATAGCGACAAAAAGGTCTGGGTTAAACTCACAGAGGGAGAGATTGGCTATACAGTATCCATCGCGGACAATGGAATAGGGATACCTGACACACTGAAGAAGAGCCTTTTTGACACATCCAGGAGGTTTGGGGGTTTAGGACTACACACTGCACAGTTTATCGCTGAAAAGTACAACGGTCGAATTGAAGTTCATGATAGAGTTCATGGGGACAGTTCACAAGGTGCTGAATTCAGAATTTGGATTCCAAAACCGAGGAATTCAATCAGTGTCTAGGATTCATTCGATCAGTTCGATATCGGAATCGTTCTTTGCTCCGAAACCAATCTCAGCAGCACGTCTGATTTGAGGAATGTCCCATACATCCATATCCAGCTTGTTTTTGGCATTACAGCATTGAATGATTTTGACACCTTCCACATCAATCGATACCATATCACCACTCGCTAAGATAACACCGGGATTTGAACAAGTTCCAGAAGATGGTCCTCCAGTAACAAAGCAACTTCTTGCATCCATGACGATTAAATCAGGTTTGAAGTAAGATGCAAGATCAGCAATCTTTGGCGGCAGATTACGCGCATGCAGTCGAATCCTCTGACTGTGCTTCAACCAACCCACAAAGAGTTTCATACTACCTGTATACCTTGCTAGGAAATGAGTCTTCAAACAGGGGGCTAAGACTAACCTCTGAATATCTAGTAGAGGTTTTCCTATAGAGCCACTCCGAAGATACTTGCCTTTGGGAAATTTTACTTTCACCCATTCATGTTCATCCAGAAAAATAAGGTCTGCATCTAACTCATCAGCTACAACATCAAGACCAATCTTCTCAGCCACTCCACGTGTGGAAACTCTCATTGTAGAGCTGTCTATAATTTCTAACTTCGATGCACCAGCTTCCAGAATGAGTTCACCTAATGCCTTGATAAATGCAGGATCGCTTGATGCAGGATATGGGTCTGCAGTATTTAGATTAGGCTTGATAGTCACCTTATCACCAGAGTTAATGACCTTGTCAAAACCTCCGATAAGGTCAACAGACTTCTTGATTGATAAAGTCAAATCTGAGCTGGAAGTAACCTTACTAACTAAGTATCTGCCATTATGCATGAATGGATTTGACATTATACAAGAAGGATGCAATCTAGTTTGAAATACATTACTGTTGGTCTAAAAAGAAGGTGCGAAATATCAATAAGTCCCAAGATTAAACAGGGGTAAGAAAGGGATGAATAATGGGAAGTGATAATGACAATCCTTGGGGTTTGCTAATTCCTATTGCTGTTTTGTTGATTGTGATGTATGGAGTGGGTGAACCATGGCTCTTGCTTCCAATAGCTATACTCGGAATAATTTTCATTTCAGGAGTTGCACAATCCAACCGAATTCGAAACAGACAAAGAGAGTATGACCATTGGAAATCTCCGGAACCAAGAAGTATGACATC
>JBHLRT010000413.1:0-2954 GCA_048882305.1 Candidatus Thorarchaeota archaeon | reverse complement strand
TGAGAATCAGCAATGTCCATAATATGATTCATGTCTGCTGGCATCCCAAAAATGTGGACAGGCATAATTGCGCGAGTTTTATCTGTAATAGCCTCCTCAATCAGTTCAGGATCGATATTATAGCTATCAGACTTGATATCAACAAAAACTGGAATAGCACCAACCATAGCTATTGAATTTGCGGAGGCTATGAATGTAAATGGAGATGTTATTACTTCATCTCCGGGTTGAATGTTCATTGCCTCAAGAGCTGTACTCAAAGCTGTCGTACCATTGGTGGTAACAGCAGCAAATTTTGTACCAGTGTATTCTGCAAATAACTTCTCAAGCTCTCTAGAAACCTTTCCTTCAGCAAGCATTCCTGACTCAAGAACACGCTTTACGGCTTCGATTTCTTCTTCACCAATCATAGGCTTAGCAAATGGAATCATGCTGGTTCAAGTCACGTTGAAATGTTTCTCGAATAAAACAGTTTGGCATGATGGACAAATGTACTGTTAGGATGTAGCAGTTTCAGGAATCGAATCCATCTCTTCTTTAATTTCCTTGTAGTACGCGTTTCGACGTCTATTCTCAATGAATCCTACCAGACCTACTGAGGCGCTCATTGACGCAAGAGCTACAAGCATATAGATTAGATTTCCAAGGAAGAAAATGATGGCGAGAGCTAGGCCACTCAAAAAACCTGTTGATGCCCTCACTAAATTGGTTGTCTTTCTAGGAGTGAGTCTTTGACTCATCCAATCAATTATGGTAGTATAACCCAGAACCACTGCAACGAAGAACCAGAACCATTCAGGTGTTAGTTGAATCTGCAAGATGAAGAGGAAAAGCAGTCCTAAGCCCAATCCACTGTAGATGCCACTACAACGACCACACAGATAGATCGACCGCCCCATGACTGTCACTCTGAGACAGTGACCATACATAGATGGTGGATGGTGTGAAAGCAACATATGGGCACCTCCAGCAAAATCACCACTTCTTTCAAATTCATCCATGCTATCAACATTAAGCTCGTCTGGATGTGCTGGGCTTTCCTCATCACTGCTCACATGTATCACGCATTGATATCGCATTCAGAGAGTCTTAAAACATCTCGCTTCTAGCTGTAATCTGAGAGAAATCCATTTTCTTAAAGTTGACTTTAATCATATCAACTGAGCATATGCACAATTAAAGAAACTAGCATCCAAGATCTAGTTTCTGTGAAATGGCTTCTAGTAGCCCTACCCCGTTCTAGAACGCATTTTCAGGCGTTATGCATACCTAAACAGAACGACAATGACAGCATTTTAATGTAGGTTCAGATAATGTAGCTTCACTTTAACAAGATGATGGAATGAATGATGATGGAGAAGCTGCTACTTGTCGATATGGACAAATGCACAGGATGCAAGCAGTGTACTTTGGCATGTTCTCTGACGAAAGAGGACCTCTTCGACCCATATAGAGGAAGGATAAAGGTTCTGAAGAAAGAAGACATTGCTATGGGTGTACAGCTTGTGTGCGAACAATGCGAATCATACCCATGTATTGCCTCATGTCCAAATGGAGCGTTGTCTCGAGATGAGGAAACTGGAATAATATCTGTTGATGAGAAATTATGTACATCACAAGGTGCTTGTGTCGAAGCATGCATCTATCACACGATTCGATTACACCCAGAAGCAAAACAGCCAATGTTTTGTGACTTGTGCGGTGGAGATCCCTATTGTGTGAAACACTGTGTGCCTGAAGCATTGTTGTGGATTGACAAGTCAGATGAGAATGAGAGGTTGAAGAAGAAATTACGGTCAAATAGAATGGCGATGTACCGTGAACTCAAGAAGGAGGTTGAATAGAAATGTACGGACATCAAGGAAAAATACTGCATGTCAATCTGACTGATGGAAAGATTTGGGTTGAAGACATACCAGAGGAGTGGAGAAAACTATACGTTGGATCCAGAGGGATAAACGCAAGAATTCTATGGGATTATTGTAAAGATCCGGATATTACTTGGGATGATCCACGAAACATCATCATATTTGCTCCTGGGGCAGTCACTGGAACAACTGCACCGGCCTCGGGTCGTACTTCTGTGACGACAGTTGGATGCACAACAGGTCTCTACCTTAAGAGCAATACTGGAGGTCATTGGGGAGCTGAACTCAAGTATGCAGGGTATGACCATCTGGTCGTGCACGGTGTGGCGAAAGAACCATCGTATATTCTAATTCAAGATGGTCATGTGGAAATACGTAGTGCTAAGGAGTTATGGGGTAAAGACATCATCCAAACCGATAGGCTACTGAAGAAATGGCACGGTGAAGACTCCCGAGGTTTATACATAGGACCTGCTGGAGAGAATCTTGTTAGAGCTGCTTCAATCCATTGCTCACTCTATCATGCAGCAGGAAGAGGGGGAGGAGCTGCGGTGATGGCTAAGAAGAATCTGAAAGCAATAAGTGTGAAAGGCACAAAACCAGTTCGTGTAAAAGACCCGAAGAAGTTCGCTGAGATTGCCCAGGAGATGCGTGATAACCTCAGAGCAGATAGCGGAGCTCAAGGTCTTCATGAATTTGGTACAGCTGGATCAATAGCTGCGGTCAATGAAATGCATGCATTCCCTGGTAGGAATTGGCAAACAGGATACACGGAGAATGTGCAACCAATCACAGGTCAAGCACTAAATGAGGGAGGATTCCTAAAGAGACGTGTAGCATGCTTTGGATGTACGATAGGATGTCATCGATATTCTGTAATTCCTAGTGGGCCGAATGAAGGTCTTGCAAGTGGCGGCCCTGAGTATGAAACGTTTGGAGCTTTGGGAAATGGTCCCGGTATAATAAGCACTGAAGGAGTTCTAATCCTCAACGAGATTTGCAATCGCCTAGGACTCGACACAATCACTGCTGGAACTGTAAGTCAATGGGCAATTGAGAGTTACCTAAGGGGTGCTCTTACTTTGG
>JBHLRT010000412.1:0-2955 GCA_048882305.1 Candidatus Thorarchaeota archaeon | reverse complement strand
GAGAAGGTGTCCGCTGCTGCAGTTCTTGAGAGTTCCAATATTATGAAGCGAATATACATGCGACTCTTGAGTCCTGATCCTTGGGGAGACTACTGAATTTTCACAACTTTGTCTTCTTGTTTCTTGAATCTAAGAGTTGATTCTTTCACCACCTTCCAGTCGGTGAAAAAGAGTCTGACAAGTAATTCATCTCTATTCACTTCAAGCTCAATGAAACTTGCATCAGTCCTGCCAGCCCAACCACCTGTTGCTCCGGAGATTGTTCCAGGATTTAGAAATAGCCTGTCCATGTGAATCTCGATTGAGGCTGTATGAGTGTGTCCATGAATAGCTATGTCAGCACCAATGTTCTGAGTGATTTCCCACAATTGGTTGATATTTCCACGAGGTCTGAGTTGAGTGCCATGAAGAAGTAACACATTGAATTCATCTAATTGGATTTGTTCATGGAAATTATACTGACTACCATAATCCATGTTCCCCACAACAATGAAACTTCTTGGAAGGGGAGGTAATGCTGAACGCATCTCAACCTCACGCACGAGGTCGCCAGTAATCAAGGCAAGATCATAGTTGGTCTGCTCTATGTGATTGTAGAACTCCTTAGGAATGGAGTCCCTTCGCGTGGGAATGTGAGTGTCTCCAAAGACAAGTACTCGTTGATTCATTTGTTTCGAACTCTAGTGAGATTGTCCAAGATTTTAGTATAGACTTCCTTCTTGGGACTTTTGGCTAGTTTAGAGAGTCTTTCAACAATGAGTTCAGGTGTACTACGAGCCAGAATACCGAATTTAGGAGTCCTGTCTACTATAAGCTCAAGATTCTCATCTAGACCCTTTGCTTCGATTCCATCAACTCTTATGGGAGCGTCTGTGACCTCATCTATCTCCCTTGCAAGGTGACTACAGATGACTGTGGAAGTATTAGGGTCACTCTGAAGGATTTCGATGAGTCCAGCTATTACGTTAGCAGCACTTCCTGGTTCTGTTATTGCCTCAACCTCATCAAAGAGTGCTAACTTTGCTTTTTCAGAGACCACGATATCAGCAAACTGTTTTAGAGTGGTTTCAAACGCACCGGCACTCACCATGCCTCTGCTCTTATAGAAGAAGTACAGTTCCTCGAAGGCGGGGAGGTAAGCCTTCTCAGCCGGCACTGGAAATCCAGACTGAGCCAATATGACGATCTGTGCAAGTGTCTGTATTGTGGTGGTCTTTCCACCGCTGTTTGCACCAGAGAGGATTGCACAGTTCTCTCCATTCGTACCTGGTGGTTGAAATGGTGTCTTGCCAATTGCATAGTCAATTGGTTCGACAACACCATGCTTTCCTTTGATATGGCTCTCTGTCAGGAACAGGTTAGTTGCGCTCTGCACACCTACACCATTGTACTCGAGGGAGATCTCAGGTTTCTGAAGGTTAAAGTCTGAAGAAAATAGACCAACAGCTAAGAAAAGATCAAACTCAAGCAAAGTCTGAACTGTTTTTGTGACCTCATCTTTCAGTTCATCCAATTCATTTGCTAATTTCTTAATGAGCCGGAACTGCTTGTCAGCAAATATCCGTCTGAGTTTGTCCTCTAGGTCGTTGATTTGCTGAGGCATCATCTTTACAGGAAGTGAGATCTCTTCACTAATGATACCAGCTACCCAGTCAGCTTCTCGTGCATTAAGTCCTAACATCTGAACAAGTTTATCCTCAGCTTCCTGAAGAGTTGTTGAGAATGTTTCGACAATCTCTGCAGGTAACATATTTCTCAGAGCGTTCCCATCGGCTCCTTCCATATCAGCAGATTGAAGTATACTGATAATTTGTTGACCACCAAGTGTGACCTGGCTCTTTGAGATACGTGTTGTAATCTCTTCATTTAACCATGCTTCTGTTTCAGCCGTGGCTGTTGGAAATATCTTGACCGCATTACGATATCTATCAAGCTCAGCATCAATTCCTTGTGCCAAATCACCATTCTCATCTAAGTTTTTGAGAATCTCGCCTACTTTTGTGAGTCTTTCAAAGTCTAAACTTGATGTAAAGGTTGAAACTGAGTCATTTGTAGGGATATCGTTGAATGCTGCAACAATCTGACATGACGCGTCAATCACTCGATAGTTACGAGCATAGAAACTTACAGTTTGTTCTGGTAGAACATCCTCAATGGACCAGTCTTTCCCGAGAATCTCAACATTGTCAAGCATATCGACTGATTCATCATAGACTCCTAAGGGGGATATGTAGAGCACTAAATCATAACCCTGAGCGTAGTCAGCCCCGCTTTCGCCCTCAGACAGAACATAGACTGGACACCATCGATCTACTCCCTCCTTAATCAGAGTGTCAAACACCTTGTCATCGTTTGTGATGATCACACGACCTTCTATTCTTCGGGGTTTGATTCTTCGATAGAGACCTCTTACCTGGCTTAGTAAATCTCGAAGATATTTTCGTTGATCAGTAGAAAGCCCTCTGGCCATTTGCGCTGCGTCTGAGAAGTATTGCTGCCGTTCAAGAATGACATCCATCTTTTCTGGAGGCAATGGAAAGTAAAGGAATAGTTTGTCCTTTGCATAGGTTGTGTTTGCGTAACCCCGAATTATATCAAGACTGGAATCGTAGATTTTTCTAATGTCTTGACTTCGCAATAGCATGTTGGAACTTGCGCCAAATTCTTTCTCAAATGCCCCTTTTACAAGATTAACAGCCTGCCTAGATCCAACTCCGGGTACAGCAGCTACTAGGTCAACTCGTGAGTCATGAATCACTTTCAGTGCTACAGCCTCACTTCCAAAGTGATCAACTAAAGCTTTCTTGACCTTCTCACCTACACCAGGAATATCTGAAAGACTTTCTAGAGTCAATGTATCGTCCCTCGAATATTGACTGTTTCTTCTGCGATGATTAAGGCTTTCCTTAAAGTCTTGACTCTCTGACTCACTGAGGTATATTGTTCGTGCCATGA
>JBHLRT010000411.1:0-2959 GCA_048882305.1 Candidatus Thorarchaeota archaeon | reverse complement strand
AAGGAAAAATCAGAGGCGGAGAGATCAAAATTGCTCCAGAGATTTCTTGATGGTGATGCTCAGACCTACCTTACTACTCTCAAGAAAAATGAACCACAAATAGGAAAAAGAATAGAAGACATCATTCTCTACTTGATTGTGTACAGAAACCTCCGACAGACAATCACCCAACTTGATATTCGGTATGTCGAACGCCAAGTCAAGGGTGAGGGTCCAAAAATCCGAGTACATCGTGATGGTGAAACTTCCGACTTTAGCTCCTATGTAAAAGAAGCTATCAAAGAGAGTTCAAATGACTCAAATAATGATTAGACTATTGAGCCTGCACGAGCTCTCAAGTCCTTAATTAAAAGCATTTCATCTGGTTAGCGATAAGGAGTTCTAAGAAATGGAACTATTCGACTCTCATACTCACCTAGACATGAAACACTTCAACAACGACCGAGAAAGAGTCATTCAGAGATCAAAAGAAGCTGGACTTGTGGGAATGGTGACGAGTTCTATTGGATCTGCTTCATTTCGGAGAACTCTTGGTATTGTGAAGAAGTATCAAGGGTTTGTTTATCATTCTGCAGGTTGTAGCGTATCACAGCTAACTAGAGAAGAATCTGATAAAATAATTTCACTCACAAGAAAATATGAAAATGAGATTGTAGCAGTTGGAGAGGTTGGTCTCGACTATCACTGGATAAAAGACTTTCAAGGTCGAAAAAATCAGGAACCTCTGTTTCTAATGTTTATCGAACTAGCAAAAGAGCTGGAGCTCCCTATCGTTATACACTCAAGAAAAGCTGAAGCTGAAGCGACAGGCATTTTGGAAATGAACTTCTCAGGTGATGTGCTTATGCATTGCTTCGATGGACCATCTTCTGTTGCGAAACGTGTAGCTGATAATGGATGGTATGTCACTTTACCAGCCAATTTTGATAAATACCGAAATCGAAAAGACGCTGCAACAATAATACCTCTTGAACAAATCATGTTGGAAACTGACGGTCCCTATCTATCTCCGACACCTGATAGAAATGAGCCTGCAAATATTGCATATGGTGTGGAAAGTCTTGGTAAGTTATTGAATCAACAAGAGGAAGAAATCGCTCAGACCACAACTAAAAATGCTCGACGATTCTATAGATTATAGAACTCTGATACCCAAAACACCAAATGGTTTCATTTTCATTATTGGATATGTATACTCGTAGATTCATGGATGTGGTTGCAACTTCGTTGAAATCTCCAATTGGAATTGTTGGTCTTCCTGGAATTGCCAATGTTGGTAAAATTGCTGTTCAAACCCTCACAAGTGTCCTTGATGCACAACATGTATCGGATTTCTTTAGTAACGATTTTCCTCCGCGTGTCATTGTTTCCAAAGGGATTTCGCACTGTCCAAAGTCTTCAATTCACCTGTATCGTGCAGCACCTGATGAACCTCACGACCTCCTCATTCTGACCGCTGATTTTCAACCTGCTTCAGGAAACGGCGTATTTGAGTATGCAGACTATGTTGCGACTGAATTCTCAAATCTTGGAGTTAGAGAGATGTATTCACTTGCCGCTTATGAACAAGGATATCAAGAATACTTTGGTTCATTTCCCGCACCTCCCCGAGTCTATATATCTGCGAGCTCTCAGAACCTATTGGACAAGATATCAAAGTCTGATGGTATGATTCCCACAGAAGAAGGAGTTGTTGTGGGAGCTAATGGTGTAATTCCAAGTTGGGCTGCCTCCGTCTATGATATGGAAGGTGCATGTCTGCTTGGCGAAACAATGGGCGTGATAAAAGCTGATTACAGAGCTGCTAGAGTTCTCCTCGAGAAACTCGCTGATCTGGTAGGAATTAAAGCTCATTTTGATGTGCTAGACACTGAGGTAGAGAGAGTTATTGAATTCATTAATTGGGCAATGGATGAGATAGCGCAAAAAGGTCCACCTACTGATACTGAACCTAGTCCCTCTGATCGATATATTGGATAGGTCATTCAACAAGTTCGGGATGCAGTATGTCAGTAATCCATGCTTGGCTATCCAAATTTATATAAAAATAATGATCCTCATGTTTAACTTTCACTGTGAATGGAAATCGATCTGCCTTACCGATCACATCTGGTGGAACCCGTAGAACAGTTCTCTTCTGGCAGATGGGGCATTTAGCATATCTCTCGAATGTCATCTCTATCACCTAACGGACTGTCGAATCTTCACTCAGAACTAGAATAGTGTTGAATTTCTCAGGATTTTCGAGGGCTTTAGTAAAAATGTTGATTAATTCTTCAGCGCTTTGATTTGCGAGACCCATGGAGTCAACTGCAACTATACGCAGATTCTCATATACTCCCGCTTGTGCAAGAAACCGTTCCGATATCCCACTCATCGTTATCTCCAATATGAGGAACTTTGCAAAATCTTGGAATTCATTCTTTGGCCCTCTTAGTTTGCCTGATACTCGAATGATTGCATCGCTAGTAGCAACGGAATCAAGTAGGTAGTCCCGAATGATTTGATTTCCCACTTTCCTACGAACATCGATGAACTCCTCTATAGTCGAATCATCCTTTTGCAGTTTCCAAGTAGGTCCAGAACTCATCTAAAACCGGTATGATACAGATTTCTACCGAATATAGAACTTGTCTAGGTGTATCACACGGTTTTACTAGCGCGGAATATCTTTATTTGTCAGCACGCAGTTCAAGAAGCAGAAGGAATAGGATGGAGAAAGTAGAATGCAAACGGTCGACATGATAATACGAGAGGTTCATGCAGGATTGTGGTACCTAGTAGTGGGATACTACTTTTTCCTCTTCATCTTTATGGGAAGAAGATGGAGGAAATCTGGGAATCCATTCCAGTTTGCAATGTCATTATTCTTTCTTCTGTTAGCTATTGGCCGTTGCTTCTATTTTGTAGGTGATTTTTATGCCGATCCGCAAAGCCTGCCAGTGTTCACTCCTCCTCT
>JBHLRT010000410.1:0-2962 GCA_048882305.1 Candidatus Thorarchaeota archaeon | reverse complement strand
GTAGTAAGGTTTAACAAGGCTTTTCCAAGAGTCATCCTTGATAATATGACCTGTGGGTCATGAATGGGGAATGAATTATTGCCTCGTGGCATTCGAAGAATAGTTCTTGATGTACTAAAACCTCACAGCCCTCGTCTTACCGACTTGGCGTTAATGCTTGCACGTGATGAACGTGTCAATGGGCTGAACATCTCATTAAAAGAGGTAGACCAGAATACTGAGAGTATCACTATAACTTTAGAGGGGGATGACCTCAGCTACGACTCGATCAAGGAAATCCTTGAACAAGCAGGAGCTGTCATTCACTCTATTGACCAAGTTGTGGCTGGAAAAAGGTTTGTTGAAGAAGTAACTTTGCAACCAGAAAATTCCTAAATGAAACATTAACGACCAGAGAACTGGTCGCTAAGCCTTTTACTCTCATCCTCAATCATACGCCTAACAAGATTGTGGATTTCTCGTTCGAAAACAGGCGGAATGATCTTCACTACATTACAGAGTCGATCAACTATACTCTCAGCGAGTTTTGAGTATGAAGGTGGACTTCCTGTGATGATACCCTGGACAACGACTTCGCCTACACTAGAATTAACAACAGAATCAACAACGCTAGCAATGATTCCTTGAGGGTCCATGAAGAAAGGAAGATGAGCGTTGTCGTGCAGAATCGCGAAGTCTAGCTTTTCAGCAATGCTCTCAGTATACCACTCAAGACTGGACTCCTTCATCCTGAGCTTGTTCGCAAACTCGGTTTTTGTAAGAGGATTCGGATGGCTCCATGGGTGCCTTGTGACCATGTATAGTGCTGCACCAAAGAATGGGTCTGACTCTCGTGGTACTCCTTCCTTTGAAACGAAACGCCTGACAAGGTCGAGTGCCATGTTCTCATAGCGCTCATCAATTTTATTTTCCTTGAAGAATTCGTGAGCATCTCTAACAACTCTGACGATTATCTGTGGATTCACAGCCAAGTGTTCATCGTCAAAGTGAGTAACCATTGCCTCCGCTCCAAGAATTGTGCATGAACAAAAACGTTGTTTGGAATGCAGACTTTCGTACGGAGTATAAGACTCTTTTGCAATAGAAACTGAGGTTAGTTCTGTACGCGCCAATGACCGTCTACTATCTGGCACGATAGATTTTTTCAAGAGTCCAACGGAGAGTCCTCTGAATTTCCTCTAATCTTGAATCGTCACCAAAATTTTTGACAATGATCTCTTCGAGAATCTTGTCATCAGACTTGACTTCGAAATCGAAAGCGTCATCCCAATCAATCTCGCCGTTCTCTACGCGATGTCGATCTTCTTGTTGGAACTTCCCAAGAATATCTTGAACAAAGAAACGAGCAAAGGCTCCACGCGTGATATTATAGACTGCATGGTCAGCGGGAATGACCCTTAAGTTCTGCTCGATGACCTCGATGGTCGCGAGTTCCAGATCACCTGGTTTGTTCAAAACCGCAATACTTCTTGGTTCACCCGAAGCGGCCAAGGTTTCGGTGGGAGTCATAGCAGGAGCCTCCATGGCAACATCAGCGGTTGCGAAACTACCCTTCCCAATGGTAGAATCTAGAGCTTGAATGAACTCTTCTAGTTGTTCTATTCTTTCTCGTAGGCGATCAAGTTCTTCTCCAAGCTGCGTTCGAAGCTCTAGCAACACACGGATTTCGGGATTTGACATGTTGTACACCAGCATATGAAGCGGACACTCTAAAGCAATGTCCAGTCCTATATGTTTGATTGTATTATTAGAACTTGTAGAATATAGATTCTCTCGGAAATAATGAGTGAACAACCAATTATTCATCTATTGATGCTACAGAGATGGCGAAATCGGGACACTCCATCTCGCATAGTTTGCAGACCTTACATGCTTCAAGGTCAACTACTCGAGGAAGAAAGAATCCACGGTTATCAACGACCTCTGATTTCTTCAGAACGCCATGTGGGCAAACGGAGATGCAGATATGGCAACCCTTGCAGAGTTTAGGATCTATGATGATTGCTTTAGCTTTCTTTGCCATCCAATGAATCTCCAAATGCACCCGCAAGCTAAAGATGATATAACGATATTCATCTGAACTAAGAGAGCGAGCATTATATACTGTCAATTATGACTCTATAGTAGGTGAATAATCATTGAAGCCATTTCTTGTCTTCATGTGCACAAAATGTAGGAATTTCACCAACGCGCCAGTTGGTCAGAAACACAGAAGGTGTAGTTATTGCGGCACAATTATTGACATCTCAAGAGCTGCTACTGCACTGTTTGATACGCCTAAGATGGCTTCAGATGCAGTGAAAGAATTCAATGCTTCAAGGGGAGGAGATGAATTCGACTTAGCAGTGGAGAGATCAAAAGAAAGGATTCATGCTCTACTTCCAAAAGATCCAGTCAATGTTGAAGAAATTTCAAGCAATGATACTTCCACACCACCTGGAAAAAGAAAACGACTAATGAAACTCCTTCAAAAAGAAGCAAGTAGAAGTCAGTGCTCACTAGATAGGATAGAAGAATTATGTCCAAAATATGAGCTTGATTGGAAATGGGTTGAAGGACAACTAGAGGGTCTTTCTAATAGTGGCGTTTTGATTTTCCCAAGACCTTGGTCTGTACAACTTGTGGCAAGTGATGAAATTGAGGAGGTCAAGGATACAACAAGCAGAGATGTATCAGAAGAAATTCTCGTTCTTTTGCAAGAATCGAAGGAACCACTGAAGGTCGTTGATATGATAAAGGAGTTCAACAAGAGAGGCATTTCTGAAACGTCGGTAGAATCATCACTTGAGAAGCTCATGCAAAAAGGAGAGATCTTTGAACCTAGAAGTGGGTTTGTGAGTTTAGCCTGATTATTGCGATTAGTTGAATAGGACTCAAGAGTAATAGAATGTGATAGATATGCCAATAGTAGAACTTGTGGCCAAGAAGACTCTGGAGATGAATCCAGATATTGGTCTTGATG
>JBHLRT010000409.1:0-2966 GCA_048882305.1 Candidatus Thorarchaeota archaeon | reverse complement strand
AACTATAGTTAACGAATAGTTCCATGTGAAATAGCATGATTCTACGGGAAAATAATGTGTGTCTCAACGCTGGTGAAGAAGCACCAGATTTCGAACTGCCCGACCAAGATGGAAACATGGTACGTCTTTCAGACTTTAAAGGGAAGTACAATGTTCTACTTGCACTGAATCCTGGAGAGCTGGACGATTCCTGCAAGAACTATCTTCTGCTCTACAAGGACAATCTCGCCATGTATGATGAGATGAAAACAAAAGTAATCGGTGTGAACATGGACACTGTCAGAAGCAACAATGCATGGTCTAAAAGCCTGCATGGAGTGGGATTTCCAGTATTGTCAGATGTCGATCCAGTAGGGGATGTTACACTAAAGTATGATTGCTACACTCCTAAGGAGGGGTATGGAAAACGGGGACTCTTTATCATTGATAAGAAGGGAATTATCAGGTATATTGACATTCTTTCAGACAGAGTTACCAAATGCCCCGATCTAAGGCAGGTATTAATGACTCTTCAAAAAGAAGAATAATAGTAGAAAAATGGTGATGGGTCTGCAAGGACCCACTCACAATTAGAAGTTACCTTCTTCCTGGACCGTTTTTCTAACACCTGTACAGACTGAACTGTACTCAGTTAGTTTCCACTGACCATCATTGTTCTGCTGGAGTTGTAGAGGAGTGTCCATGTCTTTACCAGCACTTTCAATGAAAATCTTCAAGCCCTTTCCGTGTTGCTGTTTCTTGGTGACGGTCATGACAAGTTTATCCTTGTCAAAGCTGTAACCATTCTTTGGAGTCCCGCCCACGTATGAGCGTGCGATATACCTATTTTTCTTGAACTGACCGATGAAGTATTTCGCACTTCTCCCTAGCTTGAGGCCTGATGGAGACTCCTCATCCTCGAGACAGTCATTCTTTGAAACGACCACCGTCATCATTGCATCAGCAAGCTGCGGGTCTTTCTCTACATTTAGAGCCGCAATCAGATAGTACATGATTGTGTTCTCAGGGGTTCCTGCATCCTCTTCCCATCCAGCTTTGAACTTGGAAAACGATGTGATCATTTTCTTTGTGACCTTTGGCATTTCAAATCACTCAGTCTCGTACAATTGAGATGCTCAAAAAGGTTAGGTGGTTAGACTATATCTACCAGAACACGACCATCTCTTACTAGTCCCCATGACAAGAACTGAAGCTGGCTCCATCGTTCATACGCAATCGCGTCGAACCCTTTTAGTTTACAGAAGTAGAGTGTGAGAACGATACCGTGAGTGACTATGAGCACATTCTTTCTGTGAAACATAATGTCCAATTTACGAACAGCATCTTCAAATCGATCTAGGGCAGATTCTGCAGACTCCCAGCCAGGGACATTCTTATCAGGTTCGGTCAGTGTTGTTCTCACACGGTCACGGTACTCATCCGCAGTCAGTCTTCCTTGATGATTGCGGGCAAGCTCATCTAAGCCTGAGAGTTGATACATCTGTACATCAAGATCCTCTGCAAAGACCTCAGCTGTCTGAATTGCCTTCTGCTCACTTGAGTGAATGATTCCGTCGATGACGCTCATCTGTTCAGATTTAGCTAACTCTTTTGCCAGTTTTGCACCTTCAAGCGTGATTGACCATGTTTGTGCAGGAGCTGATAGATTCACCGTGGTTTCAGCATGCCTGAGAAGATAGAGTGAGTTTGTCAAGCTGATTTCACCACATGTGTAATTGTTTTGTAAGACCTCCGAAAAGTATAGGACTTCATAAGGGGTGGGCGATAGTGAAGAGTCAGTTGGGTGTGGTAACTAATGGAAGGTAAGTTACCAAGACTCCTCGCGGACGCCCACCTCATTTTTGTAGAATTTCATACTACTAAAGGATTCGCATATCTGTAAAAATCGAAAGGTCATACGATTTTTCCGTTATACATTTTTGGAACAACGGTAAGAGTGATATAGGACTATTTTCGCGATATGGTAGAGTGCATGAGAGGCACGTAGCATGCAGAACCCCCAACACCAAATAGACCCAGTATCTCTGAATAAGCTAATCAACATGATATACTGGTTAAAATTGTCGCTGGGGATGTTCTTTGGTTTTCTGAGTTACATGATAATGCGGTTAAGTGACCTGACCTTTTTCCTAATGGTCCCACTACTTATGCTAGTAGCATACATTATCACGATATTGATGGTCATTCGGTATGATCGAAAACATAGTTTGGGACTGACTCAAAAAAGGATAATCAAGAGATCAATGATGTATACAGGGACGTATTTCATCGCGTTCATCGCTTTGGCGACACTATCATTCTATTGGGGGGCATGACAGTGAAACACAATACTCAGCTCATCATTGTTCTGTCGATAATCGGTGCAATCACACTCCCCATATTCCTGATTGTCCTGCCAGGAAATCAACCAATAGGTATGCCTCTTGATGTTGACTATCTCACTGAGGGACCGTATGCAGGAAACTTTCTAGTTTGTGATAACATTGGCAAAGTTCTGATTGTGAATGACCAATTGGAAGTCCAGTGGGAGAGTGATGTTCCTGAGAGATTTGTTCACGAAGCAGAAATGATGCCAGACGGAAATATCATGGTGGCTGATACTGCGCCTGGTAGAGTGATAGAACTCAACATTTCTGACCCCAATGATATAGTGTGGGAATGGGATCCCCGAAATCCAGACCACATCAATTGGACTGAATTAGCAATTAGAGCTGGATGGAGTCAAAAAGCAATTGATTACGTCCAGAATCCTACGGGAGATTGGGCGCACACGAATGATGTTGAATGGATGAATGGCACAAAGCTTGGAAGAACGTACGACTCTCTAATGATTTCTTTGAGAAACTTTAACCTTGTACTTGAGGTTAATTATTCGGACACTAGAGAAGTCATTTGGTGGTATGGAGAGCCAGAAGATTACCGGACCCTGAACCATCAACACAATCCAGACATCAGAGATAATGGGG
>JBHLRT010000408.1:0-2975 GCA_048882305.1 Candidatus Thorarchaeota archaeon | reverse complement strand
TCTGTAAAACCATATCCTAAGCAGTACAAATCCTTTACAGTCATCATTGTTCTTGCGAGGTTCTTAGCAAGAATACCTGTTCTATTGATAGTAGTTTGTGATAACGTAGGTAAGTCATCCCTAAGCTTACTGACAAAAGACTTCGCTTCTGAAGAATCAAGATGCCCGTTTCTCTCGCCAAGTTTTGCTGCAAGATAGGCAAAGATGATTGTCTGAGAATAGTAGGTCTTTGTTGCAGGAACTGATACTTCATACCCACACGCCATAGGTATGTATGAATCAGACTCAAACATCAGAGTACTACCAATGACGTTGAGGATACCTAATGTCTTTCCATAGTTATTCTCTTTTACCAGATTCAGAACATTGAGAATGTCCTTAGTTTCACCACTTTGTGAAACAAGGATAGAAAGGCAGTCTTCATCCATAGTCTTGCCATACATTGGCTGGAACTGACCACCGATAGCATGCAACATTGGTAGACCTGCAAGTCTGTTGAAGTAATATGTACCGACAATGCTTGCGTTGTATGATGATCCGCATGCAACTAAGTAATGTTGTGAGGCGTCCTCAATGAGTTTTAGCCATTCCTCACTTTTAGGACTTTCAAGAATTCCAAGAACATCTTGTGCGATTTTAGGCTGCTCATTAATCTCTTTGAGCATGAAATGAGGATAACCACCTTTCTCAGCCGCACGCGCATCTACATTAGAAATTTGAGGTGGTCGCTCAAGTTGTTTACCATCTTCAATCCGGTAAACTTTCACATCATCCGGCGTGAGGACTAACATCTCTCCATCAGCAAGATAAATCACATTATTGGTGAGTGGTAAAACAGATGGTAAATCACTTGAAACAATGGTTGCACCGTTAGCAATACCTGCAACGAGTGATGAGCCCATCTTGACAGCGTAGATCTCAGGTTGGTCTGCGCGTCCGACAGCATATGCATATGCACCTTGAAGATCTCGAGCAGATAATCGTACGGCTTCAAACATATTTCCTGTTTCTTCGAAATATTTGTCAACAGCATGAACGCAGAGCTCGCCATCATTCTCAGATCTAACGATGTGTCCAGCATCCATGAGTTCTTGTTTGTAAGAATAGTAGTTATGCAGATTGCCATTGTGTGCACCATAGAAGACTTCATCACAACCAAAATGTGGCTGAGCATTTGCTTTTGTAGGTGCACCATATGTAGCCCATCTAAGCTGAGCAATACCTCGGTCGCCCTTCATTGTTGAGAGCCCAAGAAGTTTGTTTACCTCATCAATTGTGCCCACATCTTTCCTAAGGTCTACCTTGTTGTTGCGGACTGCGGCCACACCTACACTATCATAACCTCTGTAGGTCAGTTTCCTACTACATTTAACAAGAAGCTCGCCAATGCTGTCACTGTTATCTGTGACTATCCCAGTGATGCCGCACATCAAGCTTGGACTTCAGTGTTCAGTAATTAAGACTTACGTAATAGAAAGAACTGCACGAATATTGGTGGGTTATCTGCTGAGTCGAAGCAATTATATCACCCTTGGGGGATTCTGATAGAAGAGAGAAGAGAGGACACGATATGGGTCGACAGAAACGTATGGCACTACTGTTGCATCCGTTCAGGAGAGAGTTATATCAAGTACTATGCGAAAATCCTGGAACATACCTCCTAGAATTAGTGGATATTCTGTCGTCACCTCTTGGAACTTTAACTTGGCATCTTCGTATTCTTGAACGAGAAGGTCTAGTAAAATCAATCAAATTTGCTGGGAAACGTCTGTATTATCCAAGAATGCTTAGGTCTCAAGAAGCTGAGATGGCTTACCTAACAATGAGGAGTGATACTGCTCAGAAAGTTTTCGCGTATGTTGTAAACAACAAAGGATGCTACCAAGAACAGATGGCAGAAGCGCTGGATGTTCATCATGACACTGTTCGATGGCACATCTCTAGGATGGAAGAGGTTGGTTTAATCAAAATCGTGCGAGAGGGAAGGAAGAAACGGCATTACTTGGATAAATTGGGAGAACTCTTACTGAAGGGAAGTCTAAACACAATCACTGAAGCATATATCATGTTCCTCATGGAAAAACTAGAAGACGGTTGTCTCAATCCAGAAATTCGAGAATCAACTCAAGAACATATCACGATTCGAATTGACTGCCCAGAACGAGGGAAAGACTGCTTCATAACAATCAATCTCACAGATTGGGAATTTCAGTTTATAGACGAGGAAGGAAACGAATCTTCAGTTATGAAAGAAAGAATTGAGGCAGATAGTAGCTAGACTGCTCCATCTAGAATAAGACGCACTTTTTGAGAAATATCCTCGGGTTTTGGTCCAGGACAAACCACTGCGAGTAATCGTGTTTCATCAACGCGTGTGATCAATAGACGTAGGCTATCAGTATCCAATGAAATCGTATCGGTCACATCAGAATAGGTGAGACCGTTCGCAAATAGAGACCCCATCATTGCGGCTACTTCGACCTCATCTGCAAATCCAACAGAACCCAGTGGCAAACCATCAATTGTCAGCAAAACCCCCTTTGTTACCTCGGGAATCTCTTCCACGATTGTCCCGAGGATTGTCAGCTTACCAAAAGCGCTAGTCGAACTCATAACGAGCTCCATTCGGGTAGCAAGTGACTGAAATGTAGGAACAAGATGTTCGAGGTTAAGTCCTGCATCATCAGCTCTTGATATGATAATGATTAGATGATAGTGTGGCTGTACGATGGTAAGAATTCGCTCGATGCTAGTTGTATGAACTAGATATGTTGGTCCTGAGCTCTTGAGGTGACTAAGTGCTGATGTTCCGCCCCAGACTAATGCCGCAGAAACAGTAGCTATTACTCGTGGATCAATCTCACCTCCTCGAGCTACTGCAGCAACTACAACGCCTTCTTTTGTGCATAATATTGCGTTTTTTACAGACCGATGAATCTTCAGCGTTTCCTCAAGAAGGGTCGCGACTTCTCCGA
>JBHLRT010000407.1:2367-2981 GCA_048882305.1 Candidatus Thorarchaeota archaeon | reverse complement strand
ATGGCACCGAGAGTTTTTGGTCTGTTTCCCATGTCGTAGTCTTCAAAAGGGCTGTAAAACAAACCATACAAAATGCCAAAGATAGAACGTATCAAAAAACGACATCTTCTCAAAAAACGTGAACAGCGTGATGAGATTGACAAGATTGAGAAGGAGTTAGGCTCATCCATTACTGGTCTTGATGCCAAATCCCACATTGAAGAAGGTATCTTAGATGACGGATCACGAATTTTACTTCTAGATGGTGAGATAATATTCTTCCAGCATGAAGGCCGAATGTTTCCCGCACTTCGGGCATTATTGAATGGTCTAATGGATGTCCCACGAATTACTGTTGATATGGGTGCAGTGAGGTTTGTGGTGAATGGTGCAGATATTATGCGTCCAGGAATAACAGCAATTGATGACAGAGTCAAAAAAGATGGAATAGTTGTGATTGTCGATGAAACTCATGGCAAACCACTGGCTGTCGGAGTTTCCAAGATGTCTGCAGAGGAGCTGAGAGAAACAACAAGTGGGAAGGTCATCAAATCAATTCATCACGTTAATGATGACCTCTGGGTCTTTGGGAAGGTCTAGTCATCATCCAGTCTGGCTCTTATGTGGGACATGGC
>JBHLRT010000407.1:0-2357 GCA_048882305.1 Candidatus Thorarchaeota archaeon | reverse complement strand
GGCTGCTTTGTAAACTTCCTTTGCTAAATCAAGCTCTAATCCACAGTTCTTTGCAAAGCGGTCTCTTGCATAGCCTTCCTTACTAGCCCCGAGATCCCTCTTGACAATATCCGAAATGGATGTGTATCCTTTCTCATAGAGTCCTCGCGCTGTGCTTCTTGACAACCTACCTGATGGTGAATCATCTCCCGGAAGTAGTCGTAGTTCAAGCAAGTCCGAGGCCGCTAAGTCTTTTCCAACTCCATACTGAATCTGTCTTGAGAGTACCTCCATCCTTTTTGCCAATGCTGTTCTTTTCATTACTTTGAGGTATTTACCAATATTCTCAGCCACTCTGCTACAGATTCCTAATAATGAGTTCAGGTCCCCCTCATCAAGACTGATTCCCCTAGCCATTTCTGCAGCATTTCTTACTATAGTCGAAACATCCTGCTCATCTACCCAGCTCTCAAGTACAGACATCTTGACTCCATTCCTTTCAGGAATTCGATTGATGTACCACTCTTCAACAGGCTCCAATCCCATTAGCTTGAGTTCCATCTTGGACGGCATTGATGTTCTTGGTCTGATTGATTGAGGCAATTGAGTCTGAAGTAAGAGTTCTAACAAAGTCGTTTCATCGGCATCGTCTTCAATCTTAGAGAGTATGGTTTTGATACGTAAAAAGTCGCTGATATCAAGACCAGCTTGGATTGCACTTTGTGCATCCTTTGAAAGCCTGAAACTACTCCCTATTTCTTCGAATATGCCTTGTCTAACAAGCCATTTGAACAGAGTCCTGAAGAACTTCTTCATTCTAGTAGAATAGTCCAGATCCATTGTTCCTCTAAATGTGTTGTTCACAAATTCTAGGAACATGGTTCGTAACTGATTTTCTGTCAACTTCTTCCCATCGACAGCAAATCTTGTGAGGATGCTAATAGCCAAACTCGGATAGAGCACTCCTGAACGAAGTGGGCTTAGAGGTTGATGGAGTAGTTTGTCTTCCATGGCTTTTGAATTAGGCATGTTTCTGTTTGGGCCCTCAAATACTAAGTATACTCTTCCCCCATACTGTGCTAAGTGATTCTCCCCTATTCTTCCAGCGACTTGAAGATATCTAGCTCTTGTTTCAAGATAGTATAGATTCTGATTCAATAGAATGACAACACAATCAAATGGAAAACTGATACCCGATGTGATTCCCGTTGTTGAAACTACTGTCCTGATGGTCCTGTTTCTGATTTCTCTCTCTAATCGTTCACGAACACCTGCATCCATACCTGAGTGGTGAAAAGCTGTACCTGCAGTCAGAGTTTTCACAAGCCTATTGCTTAACGGCAGGTTTTCACCAAGTCCGATGACCCTATCTACAACATGTGCTTCTACAGCTCTAGGATGGCTATTTGCAAGCCTGCGCGCAAGTCCTTGAGCACGAAATCGTGATCCTACAACAAATAGTATTGATTTATCCTGGTAGTTTCCTAGATGGTCCATAATTACATCAATAACATCCTCTTGTTTTGAGATACAACGCTGTGTCCTATCACTGCTTACAATATTGAACTGGTTATTGACTTGGTTTACAATGAACTCATCAGGTACAAGTCGTACACTCGGTCTGAATATTGTTGCATCAAGCCATGCAGAAACCTCCTCTGTTTCACCAAAACGAGAAGAAAGAGTTACAATCTGAGTTCGCTCCTTCAATAGCGTAATGATGGTATCTAATTTTGTGCTCCTATCAGTTCCCATAGTATATGCTTCAAGAGCTGTACTGGAGTCTAGTTCTGTTAGTTCATCTACAATTACAAGACCTATGTTTTTTGCCCACTTTTTCTTCTCAAGTATAGCAGAGGTAAATGACTCATACATGGCGATGACAAGGTTTCCGTTATCGAGATCATGGTCTGTTGCCATACTAAGCCCGTCGTGTCGGACTACTGAGTATCCTAGTTCCTGTAAAAGAGTGCCATACTCCTCAACAATCTGTCTACTTAGAGATGTATACGGACTAAGATAGAGACATCTGATTCCTTTCTGAAGTCTCAATAAGACAACAATCATTGCGAGAAATGTCTTTCCTGAACCCGGAGGCATCTGAATCAACAGATTTCCTTCTACATCCCCAATCTCTCTAACGAATTTCTCTTGGGCTGGTAATAGACTCACGAAGTTCTTGTGTTTTAGGAGTACTTTCGCAGCTCTCTGAACATCTGTACCAGTTCCTATAGGTCCGCTCAGCTTTCCTATTGCCGCTAATGCCAACCGTCCTTCATGGGTTATCATAAAGCCTCTTTGTTTTCTACCCCTGTCTCCTGTTGAGATTACAAAACCTGCACGAATCAACTTGTTCATTGTTTCGTAGATTGTCCCAC
>JBHLRT010000406.1:0-3000 GCA_048882305.1 Candidatus Thorarchaeota archaeon | reverse complement strand
TGTCATTGTCGCTGTCATTGTCAAGGGGGTCAGCTCCCAGAAGAAGCTCGTCACCATCGAGTAGGAGGTCATTGTCGGAGTCCGGGTCAAGCGCGTTAATCAGAGAGTCCCCGTCGGTATCGACATTCCAATCAGGTTCAGAACCATCATTTACCTGGTCATCGTCCGAGTCTCTATCAAGAGGGTCTGTTCCGTACAGGATTTCTTCATTGTCTAGCAAAAAGTCGGCATCAGTATCATTGACCTTAGGATCAGTGCCATAGATATGCAGTTCGTCCCAATCTTTGAGAGAGTCCAAGTCAGTATCATTCGACAAGGGATTTGTACCAAGCTTCTCGAACTCCTCGAAATCAGTTAGCATGTCATTATCGCTGTCTTTATCATTTGGATTTGTGCCGACCGTGTTCACTTCGACTCCGTCAAACAGACCCTCAGCATCGGAATCAGGGTCTAATGGGTCAGTGTTGTATAGCCTGACTTCTTCGCCATCACTGAGCGTGTCATTATCACTATCGCTATCAACCGGGTCGGTGCCGAAACCAACCTCATCGCCGTCCCAAAGACCGTCGCTATCGCTGTCCACAAGAGTCGGGTCAGTACCGAGGAGGTACTCCTCCAGATTGGTGAGTCCGTCACCATCCTTATCCAGATGGGCGTCAGTGGGATCGTTCATATCGAGTCCGTACAACATCTCCCAGCTGTCGGGCATACCGTCATTATCTCCGCCTGCTGGCCCTAGTCCCCTTGGAAGAAAGTACAGGACTGTAAAAGACGAACCCACTACAACAATGATGAGGATGATGGCTAATGCACTCCTCCTCGTGTCTCTCAAAAGCGCACTCCTGATCCGCGACAACGTAAAACTCCTCACGCTACTCTTTGGATTTGAAGCATTGTTGCACGATTTAGAGGGAAGGTATTGATGAGATCACTGCATCCACAAAGCAAAGTAACACGGGCAAACAGAGCGTATTAAGTGACTATGTTCAGAATAGTATCTTTGGGATACGATATACTGTTGATATGGTTTCAGTATTCAATGAGAGAAGCCTTCCTTCCGCATCTAATCATTCCTCAATTAGCCTCCTTCGTTTCTCACAACACTTATCATGCAAAGCCTCGAATGCTCGATTTAGAGGTGGGCGGACACGACAAGACTCGAACTGCTCATGTCAAAGACGGAATTTCTTCCGGGGAATGATATAGCTGGAGCTGTCGCTGTTTCTTGTGATAATAATTTCAAGAGTAATAGATTAAGGATTCTCATTGTAGGTCAATTGTCTGTGAAAAGCAAGAGCATTGGAACAGTAGGCAAAGGAATGATACCTGTATCTTATGATACGATTACTAAAACCAGTAGCTTCTATCAGGATGAAGTAGTGATTGCTGAAAAGCCATCTTTTGATCCAGGAACACAGAAATTCCCATTTCAATTCACAATTCCAGAAGATGCTGAACTCTCATATGAGGGACATAACGTTGAGATCAGTTACGAGATAACTGCGGTCCTTGATCTACCCTGGAGAAAAACAATTTCCGATAGGAGTCGTCTCGTGATTTTGGAATACATAGATGACTTTCCTGATGAAGTCACTAGAGAAGTTCTGAATTTTGAAGGTAAAGAAATTCTAGAGATTGAGATAGATTCACAGAAATACTGTATTGGGAACAAGATATCTTTCAAGTACAGAATTAACACTGACATGAAATTCGATAGTTTAAGAGCGAGAATAGAACACACAGAGCAATCATCAATTTTCGAAAAGCATACTGAAGTCTTGTGGGAGGAGTCTATTCCAAGTGAAACCATCATTCATGATCAATGGCAATCATGGACATTCAATATTAACAAACTATTTCCACCCTGGGTTAAAAGCGACCTCTTACTTTCAACTCTGAATTTGACAGTGACAATTAGAAGACGCATGGGATTTGACAAATCGGTGAAGATTGAACTCTTTTCTGGTTTATGTAGTAAATATAGAAGAGGATGGACTTACGCCAAGTGAAATAGTGCAATGTGTATGACTATGCTCGTTTCTCCGCAATGTTCTGCAAGAAGAAACTGATTTGATTTTCGAATACTCATTCTATCTGCTCAGGAATGCCTCAAGTATGTAATCGACTCGCTCCTTAATTGTCTAAAGAACTGTGATCAAAGTGACAATCCATCCGATGACTATGAACAGAATTGCACAGGGACTGCAACCTGATGAGCCGCCTCCCGATGATCCAGACCCTTCCGGTTGAGGAGTTGCTGGGGCTACAGCATAGAATGAGTCAGGTTTTGGTCCCTCACCAGGTGGCTCTTGAGCACTATCACCCGCTGTGGAGGGTTGTGAGCGAATCTCACTTTCACCGGCGTCTTCTGTACTCGTTTTGAGTTTCGAAGACGTTTCACTCTTGGGAGGGCTTGCACCCAGACGGGATGCTTCTGTATCTATGGACAAGCGCCCACAGCTTGGGCATGCTCTGGCACCTTCTGGGATGTTAGCCCCACAGTTTTTGCAGGTTCTTCCACTACTATTCAATCTCAACACTCCAATTCCAAGTAGAAACAAACTAAGACAAAAGAGTTACGGATTGAAATTCGGTCTTTAAAACGCTCCATTTTGTTTGGAAAGGGCAATTTGGGAACAGACTATGGTCACAGATACATAAGATCAACGTAGTACAAAATGGGTGAGAGTGACCGTTCCTCCCCTCTTCTTTTTTATACTGAAGATTCATTGTTTCATTGTAGCTAATGTATGAACAAGGGATGAAGGTTGGCAGAAGAGTCTGATATGTCAGAGAACAAGCAAGCGACATACACGAAGAAAGAGTTGAAGAAATATCTGAAGAATCTAGTTAAGAAACAAGATGGATTGACATCATTCTCATTCGAGTTTCAGTCCGGTCAATCCAGTTATCATACCCGGTTAAGGATACTGATAACGTCTGAAAAAATAGAACATCAGAAGACCCAACGGAAAACTCGTAGTAGTAGTCCTGATAAAA
>JBHLRT010000405.1:0-3017 GCA_048882305.1 Candidatus Thorarchaeota archaeon | reverse complement strand
GAAAAAGAATTGTTGACAAAATAAGAACGATTATGTTTACCCATTCGATCAACCCAACCACCATTCAAGAAATAATACTCGCTCTTAGGATATATCCCATAGAAAAATCCTTTGTCATATGACAGCACCTTTAGTCAAATTAATATTCTTTGAACTATTTTTAATAACATGCTTTTCGAAATGGAGAAAAAACTTGTCGAGGTTGTTGAACAAGTAGTACCTTGTGTTGTTAGCGTCACTACAACCAGACTTGCGCGTACACAACTCTCAAGGGTTGTACCAGTTAAGGGACAGGGATCGGGAGTAATCCTTTCGGACACGGGATATATTGTGACAAACGCACATGTTGTTGAAAGCGCACAGGATGTAGACGTGACTCTTAATGATGGTCGGACTTTCAAAGCTGTTGTTGTAGGAGAATCAAGAGTAAGAGACTTAGCAATTCTGAAGATTGATGCTGAAAGTCTTAGCCCAATTGAAATGGGAGACTCGGATAATCTCAAAGTGGGACAGTTTGCAGTTGCCATTGGAAATCCTCTAGGACTCGGAACAACAGTGACTTTTGGCATGGTCAGTGCGGTTGACCGCACAATCCAGGGTGAGGGGACATTCATTGAAGGTCTAATCCAAACCTCTGCGCAAATCAATCCAGGAAACAGCGGAGGGGCGCTTATTGATACGCATGGACGACTAATCGGTGTACCAACTGCAATGGTTCCATGGAGCCAAGGAATTGGTTTTGCTATTGCAGTGAATACACTGAAAGCAGTCTATGAAGAATTAATAGAAACAGGAACTGTTCAGACGCCATGGATGGGAATAGTAGGCGTGACCTTGAACAAAGGGATAGCTAATCATTACAATCTACAGATTGAGAAGGGAGCGCTATTAGTAGATGTTCTGGAAGGACCTTCTCGTAGCATGGGTCTGGAACCAGGTGATGTGATAGTTGCTTTAGATGATGAGGACATAACAGGTATGGAAGACTTACGTAAACGAGTCATGCGGAAAAAGGTGGGCACAAAACTTCGCGTAAAGTTTCGAAGAGGCAGTGATACCTTTGAAGGGTATGTCGAACTCGTTGCAGCTCCATAGTATCTAGACACCGAGGATTACGAGGAAGACTCCAAGGATTGTAGATAGAATGCCTAATCCAGCAATAGAAGTCAATTTCTCCTTCAGAAATAGGACAGAAACCGGAACTGCAAATAGTGGTGCTGTTGATGAAAGGACTGACATGATTGCAGCCCCAACCATAGCCACAGCTGCGACATAGAGCAGAGACCCAACAGCCATTCCAAAGAAACCTGCAATAACCACATGAATGGTCGCTTTCTTTGTTGGCCTCGACATCCCCCCAAGGCTTACAACAGCCATCATTGGGACAAATGCAATTGAACCTACCACAACACGAATCAAATTACCAGCAATGGGATCAACTCCGTCGATTCCTACTTGGAGAACAACTGTTCCAGCTGCATAAAGAAGTGCTGTGGCAATTGCTCCTAGTATCCCTAAAACATCCAACTTTTTAGGAGTATCAAGATTCTGTTGATTTCGGTTCTGTTCATTAGAGATGAGAATTATCCCAATGACTGCAATGATTGCACCAGCAAGTCTTGACAGTATGAGAGGTTCATCCAGAAAACCTACGGTGAGGAAAAATGTGATGATTGGGAAAGACATAGCAATTGGAAACGCGTAAGAAACACCTATCCTATGTTGGCTCCAAAGATAAACTGTATCCCCTATCACAGCACCAAAAATGACAGAGATGGATAATAGAAAAACAGCAGACAGGGGGAGAAACGCAGCTCCCAATCCTGGTAGAAAAATTGTCATGATGGTCATAAAGGGTAATGCCACCCACATCTTGATTGCGCTGGTTGTTATTGGATCGATTTCGTCAGCTTGAGAACGATAAACTACAACTGAGAAACCATAGAGTGCAGCTCCAATCAGACCAATAGTAGAACCAAGAATCAAGTCGGGTGATAGCTGCATGGATTCATTGACCCACCATCATACCTAATAGACTATCGGAAGGTACAACTAGCTCCCCAAACTGAGTTAGTTCTTACTTCTTCCTCAAACATGCAACAAGCACGATTAATAGAAGAACTCCTCCAGCCGCAATGAGTAACCACTCCAGAGGTATTCCCTCAGTTGGTTCAGGGGTTGTGGATGGTGTTGTAGGTACAGTGGTGGTAGGTTCTGTTGTTGTTGGTTCGGGAGTGGTCGTTGGAGTTATGGCGTTGACCATGACCATTACTGTATCAGCATCAGTGTTGCCACCATCATCATAGACAACACAAGTGTAGTTATACAGCCCAGCTGAAAGTCCATCCAATGAAACTCTCACTCGCTCTGAAGATGAATTCCAATCACCAGAAACCCAGAGTGTATTGTTTATGTAAACTTCATATCTTGCTGGTCGAGTGTCAGTTGGATCCCATTCTATAAATTGACCCAATGTTCCTTCTTCAAAGACGACATCATTCGGAGCATCTAGATCAGGAGGAATGCCATCAATTATAGTGATGTTTATCGAGTCACTTGCCAGATTCCCAGCATAATCATGGGCCGTAACATTGATTGTATACTCACCCAAATCGTATATCTCAAGATAGACATATTGACTATAGGGAGCCATATAATCTGTGGTTAGCAACAATTCGCCTAGGAAGAACTCCACATATTCGATTCCAGAACTGGTATCATTCGCTGAAACCTCGATGGTCATGTCGCCCCAAACATCATCCATATCACCTGGCGAGTCAATTGTGATTGAAGGATTGATGTCATCATCAACTACATAGAAGTAGTATGCGCTATTATTATCGTCAATAGTTTCTAATCCAACACCATCCTCAGCGATGATATAATACTCAACTAGTGTCCCGTAGATTTGAGCGGGGATAGTTGCGTCATAAGTTACGTTAGCTAGAAGTGAAGTCCATGTAGCGCCTCCATCGGTTGTGTAATTGATAATCACATGGTCGATACCAGGGCGCAAG
>JBHLRT010000404.1:0-3029 GCA_048882305.1 Candidatus Thorarchaeota archaeon | reverse complement strand
CAAGATTGCTGTGGAACGTAGTGCATTATTTACTCTCGAATCATATCTCTCAGCAGCTGCAAATATGTTCGAAGCTGTCTACTTCCACAAAACAGTTCGCGCTGCGGAACTTATGCTACTGCGGATCCTTGATGAAGTTGGGTCTCAATTATTTAGCCTTCCTTCCGAAAATCCTGAACCATTTCTGATATGTGATGACCTCATGTTTCTCAATCGATTACTTGGCGTCAGTTCCGATGAAAGTGAAGAAATGCAAAATGCGCATTCACTATTTGATGATTTCCGGAGAAGAAATCTCATAAAACTAACAAGCTCAAGATCCATTTCAGATCCTGCATTCCTGAATCGACTCTCTACCCCTGATGGAATCTATGGACTAGAAAAGGAAATTGCAGATGATGCTGGGATTGATCCCAAACACGTCTACATTGACTTTCCAGACCGCCCATCTGTAACCTTTTACCCCGGTCGTTTTGGATTCGATGATCTTGTCCTTTTTGAGCGTGGATCAAGTGGTTACGAATTTTGGCCTGCAACTGAAATCAGCTTAATCGCGCGCAGCTTTTCCAGAATTCTGAAACCCGTACGGGTATACACAACTCGAGGTTACCGCTCTAAACTAAAGAAGTCAGCTGATAGAGTATTAGAGAGTGTTGATGTTTCTGGCAGTCAATAGTCAACCTATGCCAAAATTCATAATGGCTCTCGCTCTGGAATGTTTATTGTTGGTGAGGATAATGAGTGACACCCCAATGGAAGTAATACAACAAGTTGTAACAAGCCCCAATTTCTTGATGATAGTAATCGGAGCCATTCTTTGGATTATAGCTCCTTTCATCTGGGTGATTGGGTTTTTATTTAGTATAGCTGGATTCGGACTAACCACAGTAGCGACTTTCCAAGCAGCAATGACAAGACCTGTGACTTCTGCCTTGCCAGGTTTTCTGTTTGGTGGATTATTGAGGGTAATAGGATACCTTCTAATCTTCGTACCTATCCTCGGAATATTTCTCGCTCCTTTAGTCAATGTTTCTGGTAATGTTCTGATTCTCTTTTATGGAGCTTCTTTGGCATTGCAAAGAATAGACATCCCAATTGTGAAGGATCTTGAAGACTTCATTGAATCTAGGAAGAAGAAGGAATCAGTAAAGAAAGAAGAGAAGGTTGTTGATGTAGAGGAAGACGAAGCTGAGGAATCAGACACATCTGAAGAGTAACCATCTCTCGCTGCAGCATCAAACAGGTACTCACCGGAAATTCCCTTAATAATGCATCATGGAAGTCAGATTCATCTGATAACTCTCCTCCTCCGTGGTGCATAGTTGTGTTCACATGTAAGAGATGCGGTGATTCCCTATACATTCTTAGTGCAGAAACAAAAGACAAGATTCTGACTATGGAGGTACAGTGTCTTAGAGGTCATAGGAGTGTTCGCCGCTTATCTGAGCATCAAGCTAATGAAATGGCATCGGAGATCTTCAAAAAGTTATACACCTGCACCGACTGCGGCTCTAACATGACACATATTGAAGAACGAAATCAGGATAATAATATTGAAGCACTATTTCTGTGTCCCATACATGGTCCACAAAAAAGGGAATTTCCACGAACTTTCCATGCTTTTGTTGAATTAGCAGGTGCTGAAGTTGATAGTCCTCGTGCAATTATTGATTCATTCAGATGCCCGCAATGCGGCCTCATTTATGCGGTCAATGAAATTGACCAAAGACGCGGCGTTTTGGAGGTTGAAACCCGCTGTGCAAATGGACACAAAGCTACGAGATATCTTCCGAGTAGTCTCGATACAAAACTGCTAAAGAATATTCTACAACGGGTTGTACATTGCGACCGATGTGGTCTTCCAGGACATATTTCTGAATTAGAAAGAAGAGGAAATACAACACGTCTTACAACAACTTGCCCTATTCATGGGTCCGCCAAGAAAGAGATTCTCTCAACTCAAGTGGAACTTCTCAAAGAAGCTGTTTCTGAAATTCCCGAAGATGCTGTTGTGAGGTCCTCTCTGACCGATCACGATTGCCGCCGTTCTCTAGCAATTAGGAGTATTGAAGAAAGCAAACAGGGGTACAAATTGAAATGTGTATGTCCTGGGTCAAAAAACACGTCTGATAGAGTTTTACCAATAACTTGGAATACCCCTTCAATTAATCGAATCACTACTGCAATACTAACTTGTGATGAATGCGGACAATTGACTCATATCTTGGATAGAAAAAAGACAAAGAAGAAAGTCGGATTCAGAATTGTCTGTCCGACCCATGGCGTATTAACTAGAGAAACACCATCTGATGTTTTCAAACTCATTCAGGCTCATCAAGCAGAAATTGATCGTATGCCCTCAATCGTTCGAAGTTTGAGTTGCGAGAAATGCAGCATGCCATTGAACGTACGAGACGTTGAGGAGAGAAGAGGTCTTGTCGAATTTGATGTGGAATGTCGTAATGGTCACCGAAGTAAGCGTCTCTTTGTTCCCGGACTCGATCAAGAAACTCTTACTGGACTTTACAAACGCTTGTATCAATGTCCTGAATGTTATGAATCGCTGGATTTAGTATATATTGAACCTCGCGGTCGAGAAGACAGGGTTGTATTGTTATGTTCACTTCATGGAAAGATTGTGTTAGATATTCCTCCTGACCATGCTGAAGCAATGCAGAGTGCGTATAATGAGCTACAAGAAGATAAAGTCACACCACCAGTTGACGCTCCTGAGACAGAAACGCGTGAGATGCTCGAGGTGGAATCTATTCCGTCTCCCACAAGTGAATCAGGTATTGTAGTTCTTCGTGGATGTGAAGTTGTTGGCGGCAAGTTTGATTTCAAGGTAAAGATCAAGAACGACAGTGGTTATGTCATCACAAATGTCACTGTGTCGATAGTAGCATATCCCCAGGACTGCATGGAATTAGCTGGAGAGAATGTAAAGGCAATATCACGAATTGAAGTGAGCGGTTTTAGAAGTCCTCAATTCACATTCTACCCAACAAAAGATTGTGTTCAAGGTAAGG
>JBHLRT010000403.1:0-3029 GCA_048882305.1 Candidatus Thorarchaeota archaeon | reverse complement strand
CAAGGTTACATGAAACTATTCGTCAGAAAAAATCGTAGATTGGAGGTTATGTTATGAAAGTTGCAGTTGCTGGAAAAGGTGGCGTTGGAAAAACAACTATCGCAGGAACATTAGCTAGGTTACTTGGTAGAGATGGTCTCAAAATACTTGCAGTTGATGCTGACCCAAGCTACACTCTTTGGTCTGCACTCGGTATATCTCCAGAGGTAGCGAAGCAGATAGTTCCTCTCACAGAAAACGAAACGCTTGTTGAAGAGAGATTGCAAATTGATGGTGCAAAGGGATATAGTGGGTTCTTCAAGCTCAATCCAAGAGTTGATGACCTAGCGGCAAAATTCGCAGTAAAGGGACCGGATAACGTGAGCCTCCTGGTTGCAGGTACAGTCGAAATAGGTGGTTCGGGTTGTATGTGTCCATCTGCAACACTTCTCAAGACATTGATGCGTCATTTAATACTCGGGACCGACGAGGCGTTCGTCATGGATATGGATGCAGGTATCGAGAATCTTGGGCGGGGAACGACCAGAGGGATGGATGCTTTATTAGTCGTTGCAGAACCCGGTCGACGGTCACTTGACATTCTTGGTAAAATTAGAACTCTCGCTCAAGATATAGACGTTGGACGAGTTTTTGCTGTTGGTAACAAAGTCGCATCATCAGATGATGAAGAGATGATTCGAGAATGGGTCGAGAATGAGGGAATTCCACTTCTTGGCATGGTTCCCCTTGATGAAACAATCAAGCAAGCAGATAGGAAAGGTGTTGCACCTTTAGACCTTGATCCAACCTCTACAGGGATGAAAGCGATTCATGTGATTAAAGAGCATCTAATTAAAGAAACAAGAGGCTAGCTAGTTCACTTACAAATTGAAAGTTTAGAAGAGATTTTATTTACTTTCTTAAATGAACACCTTAACGGAGTTAACTTTTGGTTATCGGCACATTCTTGCAATTTTGTGGAGGATTCGCAAGCTTATTATGGTGCTATGTGTTGGCCGAATTACCACGCACAGGAACTGAACGTAGCATGAAGAAGAAAGCTTACTTCAAAGCGGACGACGCAGAAACTGGACTTGGCAGATTCAAGGGACTTGAAGTCCGTATCGGCACTATAGTCGATGATGATTGGGATGAACCAATGGGTCCAACCCCAATGCCAGGACCAACAACTCTTCGTTCGTGGGATCACAAACTCTTAACGAGATACCAACCAAGCTATATGCCATATTGTCAAGTTTGTTGTCTCTGCACTATGGGTAAATGTGACCTCTCTGGTGACAAAAGAGGAGCCTGTGGTCTAGATATTAAAAGCCAGCAAGGCAGGATTGTCCTAGCTGCAGCAAATATAGGCTGCGCGGCACATCTGGCTCACTCCAGACATTTGGTTGATCACCTGATTGAGGAGTACGGACCAAGAACATCCCTTATACAGGGCCCAGGTACCGAGATACATGCACCTGTTTCACGATTAGTAACGGGTATGCGTCCACGCACTTTAGAGGACGCAGCCATTATCGTCGATTACTGCGAGACCCAATTGGCTCACACTCTTTCTGCAACCGCAACAGGTCAGGAAGGCAGTTGGATGGACTTTGAGAGTAAAGTGTTCCACATTGGAATGATTGACCAACTAAGCATGGAGATTGCAGATCTCGCACAAGTATCAACACTTGGTCTACCTCAAGCGGATCCCGATGCACCTCTTGTTGAATCCGGTATGGGAATGATGGACACGAATAAAGCCATCATTCTGACAATTGGACATAACATTGTACCAGCTGCATCCATTACTGACTACATCACTGAAAAGGGACTCTATGATCAGGCTGAAGTTGGAGGCATGTGTTGTACAGCATGGGACATTACCCGTAGAGATCAAAAAGCAAAGGTCATTGGACCAATCTCATGGCAACTAAGATTCATCAGAAGTGGGAAAGCAGATGTTGTCGTTGTTGATGAACAATGCGTTCGTACAGATGTTGTTAGAGAAGCCAAGAAGGTCAAGTCGCCTGTAATATCCACTAGCGACAAAGCCACAATGGGTTTGCCTGATAGGTCTGATGACCCGGTTGATTCTATTGTTGAGGAATTAGTATCAGGAAAAATTGATGGTGCCTATATCTCCGACCATCATAAGGTAGGAGAGATTGCAACAAAGGTTGCACTGGCAATGAAACCAATAAGAAGGAAAATGAAATTCTTCCCATCAAAGAAAAAGATACAGAAGATGGCTGCAGAGTGCAAGAAATGCAGTGAATGTATCAGAGCATGTCCCAATGACCAAAATGTGATGGAGGCTGTTCTGGCCGCGGAAGTTGGTAATTTTGAACCTCTTCGAGAAGTCTATCAGAATTGTATTGGTTGTGCAAGATGCGAATCAGCATGTCCAAACGACTATGACCTGCATAGTTGGATGGTTGTAGCAGCTGAGGCAGATTGTAAGAATGAAACACATATTGTTAGAACTGGACGAGGAGCTATCCAAGATACTGAAATCAGAAACGTGGGTCAGCCTATCGTATTTGGTGAAATCCCTGGTGTTATTGCTCATGTTGGTTGTGCAAACTACCCTGGCGGAGGTAAAGATGTTCATGACATGGCAGAGGAATTTGCTAAACGTCGATACATCATTGTCACCTCTGGTTGTGCGGCAATATCAGCTGGTCATGTAAAAGATGAAGATGGAAAATCAATCTATGAACGCCGTTCTGGTGAGTTTGACGCTGGTTGTGTTGTAAATGTTGGCTCATGTGTTGCTAACTCACACATAGCAGGAGCAGCAATCAAGATTGCAGCAATATTCGCTAAGAGGAACCTGCGAGGTAATTACGCCGAGATTGCAGACTACATCCATAACAGAGTGGGTGCTGTAGGTATATCTTGGGGAGCAATGTCGCAGAAAGCCGCATCAATAGCAGCAGGATTCTGGAGACTTGGAGTTCCTGTGATTGTGGGACCGCATGGTTCTAAGTATCGAAGAATGTTGCTAGGAAAAGCAGAGGTAGAGAGAGACTGGACAGTCTATGATG
>JBHLRT010000402.1:0-3033 GCA_048882305.1 Candidatus Thorarchaeota archaeon | reverse complement strand
CATTTAACAAAACGCTTAAATGAACACCTGAGCGGGAAAGCCCACTCTATTTCTTTCGGGGCAGCTGCTCTGACTTGTGCGAAATAGGTAAAGGGTGAATCTTCATGGGAAGAAGACGAAGACAAAAAGTGCGTCGACGACCACAGAAACGTATTCCAGATGTGTATCCATGCCCAGACTGTGGAAATACTGCTATCAAAATTGAACTCTATCGTGATAATGGTATGGCGACGGTGAAGTGCGGTTCGTGCGGGCTGGAGATGAACGTTGATGAAGTCAACCCACTGACTGAGCCAGTAGATATCTATGGATCATTCATTGATAGATTCTACGAACGTCGAAAAGCCGAAACCTAATACAGTACAACGTCTAACATTCAGCAATGGTTATAAGCGGACTCAGTCCGTGGGCACAGGATTCTGATGCAGACCATTGATACATTCATTTCTGTCCTATTTATACTGCTCATTGCAATGGGAATCATAGCTCTCTTAATCACAATGGGCTACATGGTCTATGGCGAAGAAGAAGAAGAATAATACACGGGATGTTGTTCCCGATGACAGGTTCAATAATACGGAGTGCTTTTGAAGGAGTTGCACCGCACATTTCCAATCTTGATTTAATGAAGGCACTTGTAGATGAGATTGAGAGAAAGACTGATTCTCTAGAGTCAGTTCTGACTGAATTGGAATCAAAACTGGATGACGCAGAAGTCACTCTCAGAACTGATATACGCATCTTGATTAATGAGTGTAAACATCAGGGTGGAAGGAAGACACCCAAATGAATGCATTTGCACCACTCAGTGATGAAATTGCGGATTTCCTAAAGACCAATGGTATAGTAAAATTCACTGAGATTCAGGAAAAGGCAGTGCCTTACCTTATCAACGAAAGTGGAAACTTACTCCTGCTTTCGCCAACTGGAAGTGGAAAAACAGAGGCTGCATTGCTACCACTTCTTCATCATTTACAGAAGATGCAAGAGTCTAAAGAGTTGTTTGGATTCTATATTTTGTATATCACACCGCTAAGGGCATTGAATCGTGATGTGTTCAAGAGGATAGAAGAATTATGCAATCACTTAGATCTTAGTGTGGCAGTTCGTCATGGTGATACCACTCAATATGCTAGAAGAAAACAAGCAATTAAACCTCCAAACCTATTGATCACCACACCCGAATCTCTCCAAGCCATACTTCCTGGAAAAAGACTAAGATATCATCTTAGGACGGTCTTTGCAGTCATCGTTGACGAGGTACATGACTTAGCAGGTAGTAAAAGAGGTGTTCAACTTAGTCTAGGTCTTGAACGCCTAGACAAGCTGGTAGGTACTCCTGTACGACGAATTGGATTATCAGCAACAGTTGGAAATCCAAAAGAAGTTGCGTCACTTTTAGGAGGAAAAAAGTCTACGAAAACAATGTGGGCAGGCTACAGTAAGAGACAAATGGACTTGAAAGTCGAAGTGCCTGTGCCAACTGACAAAGATCAGGCTTTAGGCAAGAAAATATCGTACCCCCCTCATTCGGTTGCACGTTTGGAAACGATTGTGGATCTTATCAATAATCATCAATCAACACTTGTCTTCACTAATACTCGTTCATTTTCAGAGGTCCTAGGGGCAAAGATGTTGGCTGTTTCTCCCCCTTACGAGTTCGATGTTCATCACGGATCTCTCTCTAAGACTGCCAGATTAAGTGCAGAAGATAGACTGAAGACTGGGATTTCAAAAGCGATTATTGCAACCTCATCTTTAGAGCTAGGGATAGATATCGGTTTGGCGGATCTAGTCATACAGTATTCATCACCCAGGGAGGTTGCTAGACTGCTTCAACGGGTGGGCAGGTCCGGTCATGGTGTAGGTCGGTCATCAAAAGGAGTAGTGATAGCTACTGTGAACCTTGATGATATAATTGAGTCCGGAGTAATCCTCAGACGGGCTCGTCAGAACAAGGTAGAAGATGCAGAGATTCCCAAGAAGTCGTGGGATGTTCTCAGTCACCAAATTGCGGGGATACTTCTAGATGTAGACGAGATTGAAAAAGAAGAACTCCTGAAACTTGTTAGTTCGGCCTTTCCATTTTCACAAATCAACCAGAAAGAGCTAGATTCTCTGTTGGAGTTTTTGAATAGTCGAAAGATTATCGAAGTCGATGGCACATCGGTGAAAAGAGGTCCTAGAACAAGAATGTTCTACTATGATCATTTGAGTACAATTCCTGATGTTCGACAGGTGAATGCAGTGGATATGACCACTCGCACGTCAATAGGAGTGCTTGATGAAGACTTTGTTGCTTCTAATGTCGAAGTAGGTTCGGTGTTTGTGATAAGAGGACGACCTTGGAATGTTGTAAGTATCGACGACGAAACAGGTGAGGTGTTGTGTGCCCCTGCAGGAGGGACTGACACAGAGGCACCTCGTTGGATAGGTGAGATGATACCAGTCCCATTTGAAGTAGCTTCAGAGGTTGCCAAGGTCTGGAATTCTGTTCTAGATAAGGATGCAAAGACAGCGAGCAAGTGGCTATTAAGAGAATATGGAATTTCTCAGAGTTCACATGAATATGTGTTTGAAACTTTGAGAACTAGTAAGGATATCTTAGAGAGACTTCCTACAGAGAACTGCTTCATCATTGAGGACTTTGAAGCAGGAATAGTGCTACATGCACCGTTGGGCACCAAGACCAACGAAACATTAGGTATTGTTATAGCTTCACTCTTGACGACTCGGTTTGGTGTCGAAGTAGCTGTTGAGAGAGATCCATATAGGATACTCTTCACAGCTAGCAAGAGAATCAATCCCAATTGGATTGTAGATGTACTCAAAGAATATTCTGGAAACCAGGTTTCAGTGATACTTAGACTTGCAATGAAACATACTCAGAATTTTGCATCAAGGTTCATTCATGTAGCTAGAAGAATGGACGTTGTGAAGCGAGATGCTAAACAGAAGGAAGTCCCTGTCAAGTATCTAATCAAATCACTAGAAGATTCACCCGTATTTGATGAAGCGATGAGAGAGGTCTTG
>JBHLRT010000401.1:942-3044 GCA_048882305.1 Candidatus Thorarchaeota archaeon | reverse complement strand
CTCCAACCTTGCTTAGTTGAATCCTGTGCTTAGGTTCTTCATTCTGGGTATCAATGATCAAATTGTTGCGCCTCTTTGTATACGGGATTGATGTTTAATCTGCAAAGCATCCAGTTGAACCTTCACTCTCACTAACACAAACTTTCACCGTGAATTCATTGGGAAAGTCGAGGTTATCATGAATATACTTTGCAAGTAGCTCAGCTGTAGTCGCTGTTGTGGGGATTAACTTGCAATCATCTTCAGGGAATACGTATCGTTTCTCTCTAACTAATACCTCAATGAAACCCTCTGAACGTGTAAATGCGATTGTTTTGGACCCACTTGGTAGTAACACCTTGTGATCTAATGTCTTGCAGATTTCAAGCGCTTTTGACTTGATATCTCGAAAATCATAGACCATTCCATCATCATTTAATGGACCTGTGAGTTTGATCTTGAGAGTATAGTTGTGTCCATGAAGGTTCTCAACATCATCATCACTCTTTACAAAGTGGGAAGCGCTAAAGTGCATTCTTTGATCTTTTACACGAACACTGAACAATTGAAAGCCTCCAAGTTCAACTCTGGCTACAAACAGGGATGCATGTAAAACTGCCGGAATAATACTATTCGGTTATTCCTCGTTGCCGCTCAAATGCCTCAATAAGGTCATCTACAGATGTTGCTTGAGTGGGATCCTTATCATCACGCCATCTCCCAGTGAAACGTGGAAACCGGATAGCAAGACCACCATCCTTGAGGATTTTTCGACCAGCAGAGTGAGTGGGACTAAGTGTTATTTCATCTCCCAACACTTCTATGACTTCAACAGGTTCGAACCAAACATCAGCCTCTATATCAGATATGACCTTTGGATGCTTGTGTTCCAACTTGTGTTCATCCAAACGTTGCTTGAGTTCACTTAGCATCTCATCAGTAAAACCAGTTCCAATCTTACAGACAGTAGGAAATGTGTCACTATCAATATCGTATGCTGATGCTAATATGGCACCATAGACTCCGGTTCTCTTTCCACGTCCATGAATTGCACCAACAATAACCAGGTCAGCTGAGTCAGCCAATCCTTCAGTGTACGATGCTTTCAGCTTTATCCATAACCAACTTCGAGAGCCAGCTTGGTAAGTAGAATCTTTATGAATTGCTTTAGCTATCACACCTTCGTGACCAGAACCTATTGCTTCTTCGAAAATCTCTTGTAGACGATTAGGATCGTCAGTAAGTTCAGCTACTGTTAGATTAACCCTATCAGTGACATCAACTATTTTCTCCATAATCTCTCTACGTTTGAGCATTGGTAGAGTTGTGACATCCTCACCATCATAATATAGTATATCAAAGAAGAATAAGGCAACAGGAACTTCACTCTGAGTTTCTTCGATGTCGGTCTTACGTCGTCTACGCATGAGTTCTTGAAATGGACGCATCTTACCGGATTCTGAATCGACCGCAACACATTCACATTCCATCACACAGGTTTCAGCTTTTACATGATTCTGAACAAGCTCAACAACATCAGGATACTGTGAAGTGATTACCTCCTGACGGCGGGAATAGAGAACCACATCGGCACCATTCTTATGAACTTGAACTCGCTCTCCGTCATATTTATTCTCAACCAGAGCTTTACCCCCAACTTTCTCGATAATCTCCTCAGGATCAGAGAGTTTCTTTGCAGCCATCATTCGGATGGGGACGCCCACATTTGTCTTTATTGACCTCACGGCATCTAGTCCATTCGTGGCTAGAATTGATGCTACTTCTCCAAGGTCACTGCATACATTGAAAGCAGATTCAAGAACATCTCTGTTATCCTTGTCACCTGTGAATGCAATTGCCAAGGAGTCAATGAGACCCATATGACCTAGACCCAAGCGTAGAGACCCTGTGATTGTTCTTAGAATATAACGAGCCTCAATAGGTTTGGCATCAGTGAGTAAGCCTACAAGCTTCGAAACCTTGTTCTTGCTACTACCGGAACCAGAAATCTTTGAAGCTTGATCAAGAGTATCATAAATCATCGATATGGTCAGTTCCTCAGCGAAGAGCGTTGCTTGAGCACTTTCTTGCAGCAGCAATTCAGCTGCGCTGCCGATATCTCC
>JBHLRT010000401.1:0-932 GCA_048882305.1 Candidatus Thorarchaeota archaeon | reverse complement strand
AGTTTTCTGGAGGAATCCACTGACCTCACCTTCAGGCACCGATGCTGCTGATGCAACCACTTGAATTGCCATCTTTTCTGCGATACCAATCTCGGGTTCACTTTTCCAATCAGGATGGAGTTTTCCGAGAGTAAGTGAAACTATCTTTTTGACTTCTGATGGATCCGCTTTTTGAAGAAGCTCTGAGAATATACGGGTTTTCTCCAAAGACCCACTAGTAGTTTCAACCTCATCATATGTTTGAGCTAGGGTCTCATAGAGCAAAGTCTCACTTCCTGTTTTAGTGGCTCACCACATGCTTTATAAACTCAGTCTGGAGCACACCGGCATCTACAGATAATATTCGGTGAGCTCAAATTGGGTAGTGTAAGACCTCGATATATTAAGAACGCTGCGAAGAACCTTCTGGCTCTTTATCCAGATACATTTACAGATGATTTTGAAACCAACAAGAGACTAGTCGAGCAGCTCACAGATGTAAAGACCAAGAAGGTACGAAACAGAATTGCAGGGTACTTGGTCGGACTCATCAAGATTGGAATCGCTAGAGCAGAAGCGGAAGCACTAGAGCCTGGCGAAGAAGTCACTGATGATATGGAAATGTAATACTCCAGAGAATCAATTCAGTTAGCATTACTCAAAGGTATCTTAAGGAGGAGAGTGTACTCCATACCTATGAGTGACTGGGAGAACCTCCTGCTGCATGGTGACTGTCTGGACATCATCAGGGAACACGAAGTCATACTTGGCGATAAAGTCCGCCTCATTTACATTGATCCACCATTTTTCTCAGGGACGGACTATACGGTGAAAACCCGTTCAGGTGGTGATAGTCAGTCAGCAGGTGTTCTTCTTGAAGAAGAAACATATAGTGACAAATGGGAAGGAGGATTACAACAGTATCTGGATTTCATGAAAGCCCGACTCGAGGT
>JBHLRT010000400.1:0-3051 GCA_048882305.1 Candidatus Thorarchaeota archaeon | reverse complement strand
ATTCTGGAGATGAATCACATTGATCCTCAAGAAGTCAGTCTTGTAGTTCATGGAACAACCGTAGCAACCAATGCGATGCTTGAACGTAAAGGTGCTAAAGTTGTCCTTCTAACAACAGAAGGTCTTGAGGATGTTCTCGAGATTGGAAGACAGAATCGAGATGACATCTACAATCTGTATGCGAAAAGAGCAGAGCCGCTTGTCACTCGAGAAGATAGAGTGGGAGTCCGCGAAAGGCTTGATTATGAGGGAAACGTGATAATTGAGCTGGCTGATTCGACGGTGGAGCAAGCTGTTGAAAAGGTGACGGATAAAAAACCAGATTCGGTTGCAATCTCATTACTTTTCTCATATCGCAATCCATACCATGAGAGAAGGCTATTTGAGAGATTAAATTCTGGTAATTTCTATACAGTTGCATCATCTGATGTTCTACCGGAGTTTAGAGAGTTCGAACGAACCTCAACAACTGTCCTAGAGGCATATCTAGGACCTCTAGTGTTTGGATATTTACAGAATCTTGACACTTCTTTATCGTCAATCTGCCCTAATTCCAAACTTACTGTGATGCAGTCAAATGGAGGAACCATGCTTGCATCGCAGGCAAGAGGAAGAGCAATTGGATTGGCTATTTCAGGACTTGCGGGGGGAGCGATTGGTGGTTGGGAGATAGCGAAGCAGTGGAATGTATCGAATGCAATCACGTTGGACATGGGTGGAACAAGTTGCGATATCAGCGCGATTTCAGGAAACATTGTTGTCCGATCAGACAATGATGTCGGGGGATTACCATTACGAATGCCTTCAGTGGATGTCAAAACTATCGGAGCAGGTGGAGGTTCAATCGCATGGTTAGATGAAACAAATGTGCTTCATGTTGGACCACAAAGCGCGGGAGCAGTTCCAGGACCAGCGGCTTATGACAAAGGAGGGGCCTTAGCCACCGTAACAGATGCGAATCTCATTATTGGCCGATTGAATCCAGACTTCTTCCTTGGCGGAAGTGTACAATTGAATAAGAAAAGAGCAGAGGAAGCAGTTTCAAGTTTATCAAAGAATCTTGGTCTATCACGAGATGAAACTGCTTTAGGTATCATTAGAATTTCAACTGCAAACATGGTTCAAGCAATTCGTGAGGTCACGGTGGAGAGAGGCTCTGATCCAAGAAGGTTTGTCTTGGTTCCATTTGGAGGCGCGGGTCCAACGCAAGCCATCGATATAGCTGAAGCACTTAATATCGATGAGATTCTTGTCCCGCCACATCCAGGAATTACGTCAGCATTAGGTCTTGTTTGTACAGACCTTAGAGTTGACCTCATGAAGACTGTCTTGATGCCAGCGGTAAAATCGAACGTTGAGGTATTGCTCTCATCAATTTCTGATTTAGTTGAAGAGGCTAAGAGAAAGTTAGCTAGTCAGGGTGCTAAAGAAGATGGTATACGATTCAAGTGGATAATCGATATGAGATATGCTGGTCAATCTCATGAGATTTCAGTGGATATTTCGGAAAAAGCTAATGACTTAGTTGGGGAATCAATTCATCAATTTGAACATCTTCATTTTGAAGCTTTTGGATACAAAATGACTGGAAGAGCAATTGAATGGGTTACAGCAAGGATTGTTGCAGAGTCCAGTTCAGGGAAATATAGAGCTCTGGATAGTATCGTAGAAATTGAAGCGCAACCAATCTCTGAGAGAAAAATTCTGAAACACGACGGTTCAGAGTTATTAGCAGATGTTTATCGTCGGTGGGAACTGGCTAAGGGACAGACAGTAGTAGGACCAGCGATTATAGAACAGCTGGATACAACAACCTACGTTTGTTCAAGCTGGAAAGCGACTCAGGAGAAAGACGGAGTTCTCTGGATGAGGAGGAACACAATATGATTGATGACCCAATATTATTCGAAGTCATCAAGAATTCACTCATTTCTAGTGCCAGAGAGATGAGTCAAGCCTTACGGAGAACCGCATTCAGTCCAAACATCAAAGAACGTAGAGACTGTAGTTGTGCACTGTTCGATAAAGATGGAAAGCTCATAGCCCAATCAAAGGACATCCCGGTGCATCTTGGAGCTATGCCAATGTCAGTGAAATCTTGCATAGAATATGTAGGAAAAGATTTGATTGATGGGACGATGGCACTTGTGAATGATCCATACTCAGGTGGATCACATCTTCCAGACCTAACGCTTGTAGCTCCTTTGTTCTTCGAAGGTAAGAGAGTTGCATTCACTGCGAATCGGGCTCATCATGCAGATATCGGTGGAGAAAGTCCCGGATCGATGCCAGGATTGTCAACCTCTCTTGAGGAGGAAGGAGTTGTCATAAAACCACGAATAGTGGTCAGAGATAATATTTTGCGTATTGATTCAATAGAGGACATTCTCAGTAGTACGCTCACACCAGATGAAAGATTAGGAGACCTATCAGCTCAAGTTGCAGCGAACCATGTTGGAATCAAGCGACTCGAAGATGTAGCGAACACATATGGTTGGTCAACACTTCTTAGGACATTTTCTGAGCTCCGTACATACTCTGCTGCGAGAATGAAAAACGCACTTGTTGAGTTCAAGAGAAAATCTGCTAGTTTCACAGACTTTCTAGATAGCGATGGAGCAGGTAGGTGGGGGATTCCTATCTCTGTCAACCTTGAAATCAGTGACGACGGAGCTTTGGTAGACTTTTCAGGCACATCTGAACAAGTAAATGGGAATGTGAACTGTCCTATTGCATCCACACTATCATCAGTATATTATGTCTTCATTGCACTTTTTGGAAAAGACATTCCTGTCAATGAAGGATGTTGGAGTGTCATTGATGTTACGGTTCCTGATGGATCATTATTGAATCCAAGATATCCAGCGGCAGTATCGGCGGGGAATGTTGAAACATCTCAAAGAATAGTGGATGCCACATTAGGAGCAATGGCTAAGATTGCACCAGATTTGGTCCCAGCGGCTAGTCAGGGTACAATGAATAATCTTACAATTGGAGGAATAGATTCAAGGTCAGGAAAAACATTCTCATTCTACGAAACAATTGGGGGAG
>JBHLRT010000399.1:0-3056 GCA_048882305.1 Candidatus Thorarchaeota archaeon | reverse complement strand
GGTCGCCGCGGTGTAAATACTTGGTCCATTTAGTTGTCCATTGTAAAATGTTGGATTGCCAATTACAACAAGATCATACATCTGAGCTGTCACCTTGTTCCTTTGCGAGGATCACCTTTCTTGCGTATAGTAACCTCTGGGCTACAGTGATATGTGAGAGAACACCAACTATGACTATACAAAGTGTTAGTATATTTGTAATCTCTAGCAACACAAAGAAATCAAGCAAAACAGGGACAGGAGTAAGAATCGCAATCCAGATGTTTGTGCTTGGAAGAGCTAGTAACAGAATCCCTGCAAATTGAAGAATCAGTTTTTCTTGACGTTCTGCAATACCAACTGTACAGCTCTCCATACCTCCGACTGATTCTGCTTTTGCTCGAGTAAAACTGGCCATAATCATTCCAAAAAGTGTAAAGAAGCCCCAAAACCATGGAACAAAGGTTGTAAACACTTCAGTGCTAGTACTATATGGCCACCAAGGTATGTTAACAGGATTAATTGGGCCCATCATGAGACCCAGCATGAAGAGATACTCTGCATATCTATCGAGCGTGTGGTCAAATGTTGCGCCAAACTTAGATACTAGACCTGCAGCACGTGCAACTGCACCATCAAACATGTCCATTACAACAGTGAGAACCATCACTATGAAACCTACAATGAGATCACCCATGGCAAAGAACCATGCACTAACAAGTGCCACTAGAACCGTTAGTCCTGTAATCATATTGGGAGTGATACCAGTTCGAGCGATAGTTCTACCAACTGGCATCATCGCTTTCTGATATCGTTCTCGTAAAGATCCGAGCATAGGTTTCACAAATCCAGTATTATTGGGCCGACTTCGCCGACAGGTAGAGCGTTAATAAACGTGTTGTGGGGTCTTCACAATACACTCATTATACGATTGATAACCCAGTCATTTCCCAAGAGATTCAAAAAGCCCCCCAATCTCGGACCCGATTTTCTGGAAATCAATATCCTATAGAGAACGATAAATGCTCTTTTATCAGTAAGACCAACTTCCCGAGCAGTTTCGAATACCTTACCTTGTATCTCCTCATCTTCAAGAGGATCCCCTTTCAGAATTTCAACGAAACGGCTGAGGAATGCTTTGTCATTATCTGTAAGGGTGTCACGGATTTCCTTGGGAACATTTTCAGGAACCTCAACCTTATCTCTTTCACTGCCAAATTCCTTTGCCCATTGAAAAGCTCTGGAAAGCCTAGGCGGAATCAGTGCCTTTGCTTCAGGAGATATCTCCGAGAGTCTGTGCTGTTTTTTCAACACATCATGACATCGCTGTAGAATCGTGTCTTCACTTAGAATTCCTTGAAGCTGTGACGTGAGAACAGCGAATTTGAAAGAGAGTTTAGGTATGTATTCTTCACTGACTGTATGTACCTCTGTTAGGGGATATAACACCTTAGCAAATTCCTGCTTCTCATCATCAACATCATCCATTCCATAATACGTTCGTTCGAAGGTTTCATAGATGTCAACTAAATCAGGAATGAGGTCAGTTTGAATATTATTTGCTTTCTCAGGATCAGTTCTTAGGACCATATATCTGAATAATTCAGGAGGTGCAACATTCAGCCAGGCTCTGGGAGTAAAAACATAACCTCTCGAAGTCCCCATATCTCGTCCACCAAGACGAACCCATTCAAAGGGTACTTTGACAGGACCCTCCCACCCGAAAACACGTCGAGACATCTCAAGACCAGTATCATAAGACCCACCCTTTACTGCATGATCCTTACCTGCAGGTTCGCATGTCGTTTTCATGACATACCATTTCGCTGGCCAGTCGACTCTCCATGATAACTTCAATCTTATTTTGTCAAGTTTAGCAGTGCCTGTATTACCACAGTGCGCGCATGTATAAGAAATTTCATCACTCTCTGAATTGTAAGAAGTCACTCGATTGGGTACAATTGATCCCTTTCCACCAGACTGTAGCCGGCCGCATTCAGGGCAAACAACAGTAACAGGATACCAAGTCTTCATAGACTCAATATACTCTGATTTCTGTTTGTCATCAAAATCTCTAGCAACATATTCAATCAGTATCTCTCGGATTATTTCAGTATGGTCTAAACAGATACGAACAGCATCGAGCATCTCTTTTGTTTCATAGAGCTTTGTCTGAGATACAACCTCAGGGTCAGCCCCAAAATCTGGAAATGTGTCGACTAGTTCATTTATCCAGTGTGCAGCTAGACTCTCACAACAACCATATGGATCAGGAGCATCTGAATAAGGGACACCCATGTATTCATCTGGAGAGAGCGTCAGACTAGGAGGAAATGAACGAATCGGATCGAAATCGTCTGCGATGAATACGGTCTTTGCTTTTTTCCCAAGTGACTTGAGTTCTCGTTTGATAACATCTGCGATAATTATCTCTTTCATGAAACCCGAATGAACGCTACCACTCATGCTCTTACCTGTCACGATTAGATATTGGTCTGGATTTCGCTCTAATACTTCGTCAACTATATCTTTAATCCAGTGGACTGAGAATTCTTCTTGAGTTTCGTCAGATGCCATCAGTGAGTCCTCAGACTCATCCAATGTCTGAGTCTAAAGAATATTACTCAAGATGAGAATTCAGACACTCTTAGGTCATTTCTAGTCGAAAAGAACACGTAAGTTGGAATTGATGCAAGAAGAATAACAACAAACATTGTTCCTAGAACTGCGAGGATTGACACGGGGAGATATACAATAGAAGTTACTGCTGCTTCAGGTATCAATGAATAGATACTGAGTATAGTGCTGACTAGAAGTGCAGGGACTCCTGCTCTCAAACCAACCTCCAAGCCTTCAGCAATAATGACTTTAGCTAAGAAAGATGGTTTTGCTCCAACAGAGCGCATTATTACATAATCACGCAAGCGGCCAAACACGGAAACCAGCAAGTAGTTCATTAAGCTTAGAAATGCGCTAAGAAGAGTGACAATCGCAAGGGGATTCATTAAATTCCAAATAGCACCAATAGTGGCAAGATTTTCATCAAGGACATCTTGTTGTCGAAAGGTGTCAAAACC
>JBHLRT010000398.1:0-3062 GCA_048882305.1 Candidatus Thorarchaeota archaeon | reverse complement strand
TCCACCATCATACAGCTGACTCAGATGGTCACTTTCAGCGGTCAGGTCGTGGACCGAGATGGTCGTCCAGTCCCACATCAACAGATGTCTCTCGATACTAGTCCATGGTTCAGCAGTGACCTCGAAGGTCATTTCTCAATAATAGTCCCAGCAGGACAGAATAGCTTGCACCTGGACAACTACCAAGGTGATGATATAACTCGAGAGCAGATTCCATCTCACTATACTATCAATATGTTCGGTCTTGACATCTCCCAAGACACAGAGATGACAATTACTCTAGAAAACCTCTTTCTCACTGGAATGGTAATAGACACAAGCGGAAATCCAGTACCGGACGTGACAATCGATATACCATGGGCGGTTACTGAATTCAGCGGCTTTCTTGGCCAATTCTCGTCAAGCACCTCATCTGATGTTAATGGAGAATTCAATCTCACGGTCTTTCCAGGCATTATAGACTATCTAAAAGCGACCCCTCCAGAAGGAAGCCCATACTCTCCTGTAATTGTAGACAGATACTTGATGTTTGAAGATCAAAATCTCATAATCATTATGACTTCTCCTCTGGAACCAATCAATTCGGTCATTGACTTTGACCCGGACACATTGAATCTTCAGAGTGAAGGATTATGGGTTACCGTCTACATCGAATTTCCACCAGAAGATAGTCATGTCCTCAGTGACATTGATTTGAGCACGATATCACTGAATGGAATAGTCTTCGCAGATACGCACTGGTTCAAGATTGGTGATTATGATTTGGATGGCATTCCGGATCTCATGATCAAGTTTGATCGATCGCTTGTTCAAGGGCTGCTGGAAGTAGGGCAGAGTGTCGCAATCACCATAAATGGTTTCCTGATGGATGGCACTCCCTTTGGAGGGACTGACACAATTCGGGTGATTTCAGAGCCTCTTTTAACAATCACTGAAGTTGATCCATATACCTCCAGTATGATGGCTCACCTTGTGGTATCAAAGTATCGGATAGAAGACATGACTTGAGTTTCTTAAGAAATCGATTTCGACTCAAACTTTGGTAACGTCAGAGCAGAATGATAATGGTTGTATCATAGAAGGTTAAAATTGTAGAATATAGGAGCTATGACATCTTCACTGATGGGTTCTGACAGCTATTGCTTCCTCGTAGAAACTCTACATACATGTTTCTGGCGATTGTCACTCATTTGATATCATTTCTACCAAATATGTAGTTTTTTTACAATGTGTAATCATCAGAACTTGGGTCTCAGAATGCGATTATACCGGTCTCTCCCAACTCAGAAAGTAAGTATTGATGGTGCAATAGATGAAGACGACTTTGTTGCCATAGAAACAGCTTTGGAGGTCCGTTTGAACAAGAAGTTTCTTGCGACATTTGTTTGTAGTCCTGGTCTGGAGAAGGAACTAGCTGTTGGGCACCTGCTTTCGACTGGTATTATCGATTCTTTTGATGATATCAGCAAAGTAAGATATTCTTCTAACCGGTGCTACATAAGTACCAAAGATGGAATTGAACCAAATGTTGACAGAGGCTTCTCTCAAGTTCGGAGGTTCATTGGAACTGAATGCAATGCTCCGGAAGTTCTAAGGGAATTGAGAACCGCAGAGGGAATTCCTTCGATCACAAAAAAAGTTGAAGTAGACCTCAATCAGATTTTTGAAACAGCATCTTTACTATATGAATCACAGACTGGTCGTAAGAAAACTGGTGCAATGCATGGTGCATTACTTTACAATTTCGTTGAGAACAACTATGTCATTGCAGAAGATCTTGGTCGCCATAATGCCGTTGATAAAACAATAGGCACCGGTGTGCAGCAAAAGATGGACTTGACTAATTGTCTTATAGTCAGCTCCGGGCGCTTGACAGCAGACATAGTTAGTAAGTGTGCTTGGACCTCTGTCCCATTGCTCATTTCCTTTGCAGTCTCTACTGATGCTGGCGTCAAATTTGCCCAGAAAGCAAACATGACCTTGGTAGGTGCTCTAAAGGGAAGAAGGATGAGAATCTATAACCATGGGGCGTGTTCCATAAGCCTTCCCGCTCTTTAAGATCGATCAGTTCTGGCATGTATAATTTCGAATATGCAACTCATCTTGTTTTATATGCGCAGTTATCAATCGGTATTCGACTGAATATGCAACCTACTAGAAATTGGTTGATGTCTGGTTCCTACATATTAGTCGGTATCATTATAGGCGTGATTCTATATCTGATAAGCAGGACACGATATCTCCTGTTTCATGGGTTTATCGAAATATCAAGCGTGATGATTGCTTTTGCAGTATTTGCAATTGGTTGGAACTCCAAGAAATTCACGGAGACCTCCTTTTTCCTATATATCGGGGTGACCTACCTCTTTGTAGGTCTGATTGATCTGCTGCATACACTGGCTTACAGTGGAATGGGTGTCTTTCCTGAGTATGATGCAAATCTACCGACCCAGCTCTGGATAGTGGCAAGGTATATCCAAAGCATTTCCCTCTTTGGAATATTATATTTCAGAAATAAGAAGTTCAACGAATATGGAGTATTCACTTTCTATCTGCTGGTCAGTGCAATAGCTGTAGCATCAATCTTCTTGAGAGTGTTTCCTGTCTGTTATATAGAAGGTATAGGTCTTACCTCGTTCAAAGTCGTTAGTGAATATGTTATCATTCTTGTCTTGATATCTTCCATTGTTTTTCTGTACCGCTCTAGTGAGGATTTCGATATTTCATTTAGAGACCCTCTCTATGCAGCATTATTTCTCAATGTGGCTGCAGAACTGTCATTCACTCTATATGTTGATGTATACGGAATCGCGAACATGGTCGGACACTACTTTAAACTTCTTTCATTCATCTTTATCTACATCACACTTGTAAGGGGCAGTCTAACAGATCCATATCATAATCTTTTCAGAAACCTTGAAAGGAGTCGACAGGAGGAAACAGAGCGGGCGGAAAAGCTTTCAGAAATCAATGAGGACCTTGAAGCCTTTACTTCTGCAATCTCACATGATATCCGAACACCATTGATGGTCATTGAAGGCAATGCTGAATTACTGGAAGAC
>JBHLRT010000397.1:0-3068 GCA_048882305.1 Candidatus Thorarchaeota archaeon | reverse complement strand
CAACAATTGCTTTGAATAAATCAAGAATCCCTTTTCGTTTGAAGTACTCCTCAACTGTTGGTTGAAATGTGGAAGACGAAACAAATACATCAAATCCCATTTGGCTAAGTCTTCTCACTGTTTGTTCTGAATCAGGAAATAGCTCTTGTTCATAGATTCGCTCAATCTTAAGCTGCTCAAACTCTTCAATGGCGATTTCATTCCTTGGGTCATCTGGAAAGTTCAGCTTAATCTGGTGCTCATAGGGAAGACCTGTAGTTGATACATACCTCTCCGTTGCATTATCCTTTGACACTGAATAATGCTTCATCATGATATCGACTCCTATCCTTTGCAAGAAGGGCATACTGTTTGCTAGGGTTCCATCGAAATCGAAAACAACTGCACGATAGAGTCGTTTTTCTTCCATAATACCAACTCAAGCTCGTGATGCTTTTCAAAGTACTTTAGACGGTTTTGGTGTGTCTTAAGAAGAACGATCTTTGTTGTAATCTTCCATGCACCGGCTAATTGTTTGATATGCATCGTTTAGTTCTCTGAACTTCTTAATCTCGGTATGTCCTCCTTCCTGAATCTTGTATGTGGCATAGAAATGTCGAAGCTCATCCATTCTACTCCGTGGAATATCAATGATACTTTTTACATCACGGTAGTATGGTTCATTCATTGGGACTGCGATAATTTTGTCATCAATTTTCCCCGCATCGTCCATCTCCATTATGCCAATTGGCCTTGCATGAACGACACATGATGTGAAAGTTGGTTCAGAAATGAGCAAAATGACATCCAAGGGGTCTCCATCATGGTCTAGGGTCTGGGGAATGAAACCGTAGTCGAATGGTGCGAAGGTGTAGAGTACCCGATCTAACTTGAAGAGATTTAGATTCGCATCATATTCGTACTTGTTTTTGCTTGCCCTTGTCATTTCAACAATGGCATAAATCTCACTAGGTGGATTCGGCCCTGGAGGAATATCATGAAGTAGGTTTGTCACTCTATCATCTCCAATTTGTCAAATGCATGCTTCTTATTGAGCTTTCTTAATTGTAACAACAAGTCTTTATGCGGCTCTACATTTCAAAAATCGTGCACGCAATTGGAGGAAAATATTCTGTCAGATGAAGAACTCCTTGATGTTGGGTCCATGTTCAGAGGAACTGCAACAATAACTCTAGTGGCGGAAATTGTATCCGCAATAATGCTACTTGGTTCCGCAACTGCATATATTCTGCGGGACTATGTTTCGGTCATTCAAGCCGATGTGGCTATCTTTTTACTCCTTGTTGGAGCGATGGTCACACTTTTCATCTTTCTCGGTGCAATTAGCTTCTTTGTCCGATTTAACCGTCGCATTGGCAGAGTTGTTATTGCTGAAGGAATTGGTGAAGTCGACCTCAATAGACCTGGAGTAAAGACTGTTGTCATAATCTATGGATTAGCAGTTGGTTTTATTCTCATCTTAGGCGTTTATGGCTACTACCTTCTCTGGGTTTATTTTCTAGCTGCACAATCAGCGGCTTCATTGAGCTTTTTTGGAATGTCAATATCAATTGGTATTTTCTTTATATCATTCTTAGTTCAGATTGTAATCACCGTTATTGGTCGAACTGCTACCACAATGATTCGGAAAGTACTAGCTGAAGATATTTGATGGAAGCTCATCAATAGAGGGAAATTTAATTGCTAGTCTGTTTGCGCTAATGAGGTCGGAGGCACAAAGATGAAACTCAAGATTTGGCAACTGGCTTATCTTATTGGATTCGTAATAATCATTGCATTTCTCATATTGGACATAATCGGGATTCAAATTGGAGAGAATTATGTTGCCTATGCTGATCTAATAGGCGGAGTACTTCTTATTGGAGGCGCCTGTGAAGCTTTTGTGATCTCTGTTGAAGGCATAGCACACAACTATAAGATGACTGATTACGTGGCTGGTATATACGCTAGTCTTGCGAGTACCATACCTGAGCTTTCTGTCATAGCCTTCCTTCTTATCGGTCAAAAATATGAACTTGCTTGGGTTCTCGCATTAGCTACTATCTTCATGAATTCGCTTGTTTTTGCGATTTATACTCTGATATTGCCAAAGGATGAAAATGGCAACTATAAGCTTCCTGATGCAATCAATTGGGTTGGTAGTGAACTGCTCAGTGTGGGCTCTGTCATTAGTCTCTCAGTAGGTCTCTCAATGTTCATGGTGTTCGTATTTGCACTTGAGAACCCCTTGTTACCACGACATCTTGAGGCTGGAGAGTTATTCGTCTTCGGTGGAGCACTAATTGGGGTCTATATTGCATATCTCTACTGGATTACAAAGTACTATGGAAGTGATGCAGGTACAGACAGTATTGAAGACCATATGCAGCATCACCCTTTGAGTCGAAAAATGCTTGGTATCTACCTCCTTATCGCATCTGCTGGAGCACTACTTGGAGGTGAAGCGCTTTCTGGCTTTGCTCACTTTACTACAGAGTCATTGCATTTGTCTTTCATCCATGCTGCTCTGTTACTTGTGATATTCGGAGGCACTCCTGAATACATCATTGTGGCATCCAGCCATCGGAAAGAACAGATAGAGGTTGCACTCTCTAATGCTTTTGGGGGTATTGTGCAAGTCTTTTTTGTCATCTTCGGTTTCACACTCATTGCTGGAGGATTCTCCGCAGTTATTTCCGGAGTGACTCAAGTAATTCCAATAGATCTATTCTCAGTGGTTTTACTTTTCTTTGCGTTTCCATCAATGTTTATTCTGCGGGTCATCATTACAGATGATTCGAGTGTGAATGCTTTGGAATCGATATCGATGATAGCTGTCTTTGTTATGATGTTGTACATCTTGCTGATGTATGGTATCTATCCCATATCCACAGGATGACCCAGACATTCTATCTTGATGATACCAGTGCCTGTGAAGGACATGATAATCCATAGATTGATTCAGCTTATCTCACATTCCTGCCGTTAGAAACAGGTACTTTCTGCTAACCCTGTTGAGATATCCGGATGCAGAGTTTGCGTTAGGACTAATATTGACGATACTCACCGAGAGTCTGGACTTTGATAAT
>JBHLRT010000396.1:0-3078 GCA_048882305.1 Candidatus Thorarchaeota archaeon | reverse complement strand
GAATCGAGTCAAAGGTATTCTTCCATTCCCTTTCTGCACTCCTCAAATCATGTTCAGCTTTTTTAATCTTGGTTATATCGCCAACCGTCACAACAATACTTTCTTTGTCCTCATGCAAATCCAAGTCTGCAATGAACCATCTTTTTTGCCCATCTATGGTTGTTTCAAAGTCGAAGCTCTGTCTTTCCCCAGATTCTCTAACTTTATCCTTCAATGCGATGTATTTGTCTGCAATCATTGAGGGCATAACTTCAGAGATTGGCTTGTCAATGATATCTCCTAACTCTTGAACTAAGTCGCCTCCAGAAACGGCATGGTACTGTGAGAATCTGTCTTCTGAGTCTAAAACAAAGATCAGATCATTGAGTGATTGGACAAGGGTCCGATACCGTTGTTCGCTTTCTTGAAGTGCCTCTTCCGTTCTCCTACTTCTTACCACTTTCTTAATGTGATATCCAATCTCAGTGAATAATCCTTCAAGATCATCACCTTTTTCAATATAGTAATCAGCACCCAGATTTAGAGCCTGAATTGCGATTTCTTCCCTACTCCTTCCTGTGAAGATAATGAATGGTGTAGTAGATTCATTCTCTCTCATCCACTCGAGTATCTGAAGTCCATTAAGTTGGTTTGGTCCAAGATAAAAATCACATATCACTGCGTCAAACGATTCTTCATCTAGTAACTGAAGCGCCTTTTGAGCAGTCGAGACTTGCACCAGGTGAAATTCTGGATCTTGGATTGTGAGATATTGTTCAGCCACAAAGAGAAGGTCTTCATCATCATCAATAACCAGGATGCGAATAATCGTTTCGCTTCCCTCCTATTTCTCGTGTTTTTTGATAAGTGCGTAATATGTCAAATTGGTTGACATTTCACTATGCCTCTAGTTCTTATCATTTAACCTGAAAATAATCATTTTTATGAATATTTTCAGAAATGTCTATAATATAATAAGATTTAAATGTATCTTAATCGTATTTAAGTTATAATACTAGCTGCATGCTAGAAATGGTAGTAGTTTAGATGACAGATAGAGATTCGGTGTTATATATCAAATTCCTACGGATATGTAAAAAACATCTCCAATGGATTGGCTTATCAGAGGCTGCAAGGGATATCCTCTCAGTACTTCTTGCTGAGTACTACTGGTCTAGCGAAGCAATTTCCCCCGAGGAACTCGCTAGTGTTACTGGTTACTCCCGCGGCAGCATTAGTGTGGCTATTTCTCAGCTCAGGTCTCTTGGTTTCATTGAAACCCGAATTGATACCAATCAGGAGGGACGGGGACGAAGACCTACGCTGTATGCGTTGAGTGAAGGACTCTCCGGACTTATTATGTTTGGAATTCGAAGACTTGGAGTTGAACTAGAAGGCATTCTGAATGAAACAAATGCTATGCAAGGTACCGTTGATAAAAATGAAAAAAGAGCAATAGATGCTCTGGCAGCATTGACCAAAGAAGCAAAGCGCAACGCAGAACAACTTCGCGAGTACACAAGGACCATACTTTCAATAAAAGTGTTGGAGGAATCTCACTCTGGTCAAGAGAGTGATTGATTCATCAAACACAATTGAATTTGAATAGTCCCTCTATGGATCATGAGAAAACAACAGACCAATTAGGCGGGTTCTTCATGACTGAAATGAATCCTACGATCTCAGACAGAATTAGAGAAGAGCTCAGAAAGAATCCAAAAGGACTAACCATCACAGATATCTCAACACGGATTGACACTAATCGAAATAGCACGGCAAGATATCTGGATGTTCTTCAAATAACGGGACATGTTGAGATGAGAAAAGTAGGTCCTGCAAAATTGTACTTCCTTTCTCATAGAGTGCCACTTGATGCAATGCTTAATCTCTCCGAGGATGGCATTCTAACATATGACTCCGAATTAAGAATTATCAGGGTTAATGATGCTTTTTGCAGAATCAATTCTATTGATGCTGAAACTTTACTTGGCAATAAGCTAGACCAACACATCTTGCCTTGGTTATCAAAGAAAGAACACATGGTATTGCTGATGGAAGCTGCAGGTGGGAAACAAATTAGCTTTGATACCACTACCATTGATGAGGAAGAAGTAAAATACCTTAGAATAAAATTAGTTCCAACCATATTTGATGACGGTAGTACTGGGGCAACAATTCTTCTGGAAGACATCACTGCAAGAAAATTATCGGAGGAGAAAATTCAAAGACAGCGTGATTTCCTCAATCTTGTCATGGAGTCAGTTGCCCATCCATTCTATGTTATCGATGCTAGTGATTATACAATCAAAATGGCAAATCGAGCCGCACGACTAGGCTCGCTGACTAAGGAATCAACCTGCTTTGCGTTAACCCATAAATCGACGCAGCCTTGTTCTGGGAATATCCATCCTTGTCCATTGAAACAAGTAGTAGAAACAAAAAAGCCTGCGACGGTTGAGCACATTCACCATCATGTCAGTGGAAGAACAAGACATGTTGAGATACATGCTCATCCAATCCTTGATGATTTAGGCAATGTTGTCCAAGTCATTGAATATAATCTGGATGTCACTGATCGAAAACAATTGGAAGCTGATCTACGCATATTACTTGACATGTATCAGATGGTGGCCGAAAATATGGATGATGGTGTATTCGTACTCCAGGGCGGTCGTATTGTATATACTAATGCACCATTCTCCAAGAAACTGGGTTATGAAATTCATGAGATGACCGGCGTAGAGTTATGGAATTTCATTATGCCTGACGATTGGAAAGAACTCGCTGGACTTGTTTCAGAAATAGAACGTGGCATAGATCAGCCAAGAACCCACAAATTTTACATGATGAACAAAAAGAACGAACCAGTTCAAATCGAAGCACGAATTATCTACTCGAAATATGCGGGTGATTCTGCAACCATATTTAACATTCAAGAAACAAATGTTGTAGGCACTAACTCCCGAAAAAAGAAGTCTCTCAATTAGATATCACAAGCCTTTGAAAATTATGGCTGTTTCACCTTTTGCAATGCATAAGTGACATGCATAATTGCATGAAAGACTGCAATGCCACAATTTCTTTTTATTATTTTAAAAT
>JBHLRT010000395.1:0-3093 GCA_048882305.1 Candidatus Thorarchaeota archaeon | reverse complement strand
TGCTTCTAGAAAAAATAGAGGAGGGTAAACTTGTAGCTGAATTCAAGTTACAAGATATGGATGAAGAGGAGGAGGAAGAAGAAGAAGAGGAAGAAGAAATATTCTCATCTGAGGCATTCTACGAACCAGAAGTACCTGAACCACCATCAGAGACCGAGGAGGCTTCGTTGGACCCTCCGCCAGAGTGGGACAGTCTAGAAACTGAAGAACCCGATGTGTCAGATGCTGAGCGTGAAGAGCTGGGATATGATTGAAACTGTGGAAACTATTCCACTTCAACAACCCACCCATGAGGATCTTCTCGTTCCCCAGATTGAATACCAATTAGGTCATCAAATAGACGCTGGGTCAGCTCGCCAGTTTTTCCATCTGAAACTTTGTAAGGAGTGTCTTTGAACCATAAAGCACCAACCGGAGCAATAATCGCCGCAGTGCCACATCCAAAAATCTCACGAACCTTGCCAGAAGAAATTCCTTCAATGACTTCATCTATCGAAACCATTCGTTCCTTTGGATTCAGTCCATAATCTTTGACGAGGGTAAGAACTGAATCCCTTGTGACACCAGGAAGAATTGAACCTGCTAAAGGTGGTGTGACAACTTCATCATCAAATCTAACAAACAGATTCATTGTTCCGACTTCCTCAATCCATTTTCTCTCTAAAGCATCTAACCATAGAACTTGCGAGTACCCTACATTAGCAGCATCAGTTCCAGCGAGTAAGCTAGCTGCATAATTGCCACTCGCTTTTGCTGCCCCAGTTCCACCCCTCACTGCCCGAACATACTTATCACTTACGTATATCTTAACCGGGGAGAATCCTTCCTTGAAATATGGACCAACAGGTCCAAGAATGACATAATAGAGATACTCTGTTGATGGGCGAACCCCTAGTTTAGGTTCTGTCGCAATCATCGTGGGTCGGATATAGAGTGAACTTCCTTGTACCTCAGGAACCCAATCAGACTCAATCTTCAATAACTCTTTCAACGAATATAATCCAAAATCAGCATCTATAATTGGCATCACCATACGTTCGGCTGATGCTTTTAGACGCTTGAAATTCATCTCAGGTCTGAATAGGAGAACTCTATTCCCTCTGCGGTATGCCTTGAGTCCTTCGAATATGCTTTGACCATAGTGAAGACACAATGACGCAGGGCTAAGTGACAAAGGACCGTATGGATGAATCCGTGCATTGATCCATTTTTCTCCGTCGTAATGAATGGAGAACATGTGATCAGAAAAGACAGTACCAAAGGGTACTTGTAGAACATCCTTGGGTTTTTCCTTTCTTTCATCCTTGGGAACCAAATCGATATCGATATTCATTCTCAAGCACAACGTTACTGGTCATAGCACTTCCACCTCTTAAGCCGATGGGTTTCTGAAGAATGAAAAGATTAGCAAATTTAGTCGTCTTAGAAACTTTGTTAAGTCTAATTATTTGAAAAATCAACAGGAGAAGCCACTAATGAGTCATCATGAAGGACGCCCACAAGAAGACGATTATTACATCGATCCAAAAGAAATGCTCTCTCAGTATAGTGTGGAGTGGGTTTCACTTCGGAAATCCTATGATGAGATCAAGAAACAACTCCTGAATGTCCAGGAAGAGCTAAGCAGAATCGATAGGCAGCTAGAGAAAGGCGAAATCACTGAGGGAGAACATATAGTCCTCTACAAAGAAAAATGGGCTGAATCCACCCAAATAGTACAAGTGAAGAGAGAAGTAGAGAGCCGCCTCTACGAGATTCAGAAGGAAATTCGAGCAGCAAACAAGCAATTGAAACAAGCAGAAGAAGAGCGGCGTAAAAGAGAGAGGATGGAAGAAGAACGAAGTCATGCAATGATAGAATGGATGTCATTAAAGCAAGGATTCGATTTAGTTACTGCTCGTCGTGATGAAATAAATGCAGATTCGGACAAGCTTGAACTTCGAAGACGCAATGGCAGCGTTTCAGATGCGGAATATCGAGAAACAAGGATTGAGCACTTTAGACAGCTTGCTGAACTAAGTACTGTAGAATCTGATGTAAAACGAAGACTTGCCGAACTACTTGAAATCATCAGAAGATGAGGTTTTGTAAAAGTAAAAGGTGCAGAACCCATGAGAGGGTTCTGCGGATAGTAATCTAAACGCGATGGCCTTGAGCAATCATCGCATCTGCAACTTTCAAGAAACCAGCGATGTTTGCACCAACAACATAATTACTCTTTACATCAAACTTCTCAGCAGTTGTGTATGCATTAGCATGAATTGCTTGCATGATTTGCTTTAGTTTTGCATCAACCTCTTCCCGGGTCCAGAAGAACCTCTGACTATTCTGAGCCATCTCGAGACCAGAAACTGACACTCCACCAGCATTGGCTGCTTTTCCAGGTGCAAAGAGAACTCCTGCCTCTTGGAAGATTTCGACACCTTCAGGAACTGTAGGCATGTTGGCACCTTCACCAACAGCCATAACTCCATTGTCAACAAGCATCTTTGCTTCCTTTGCGTCGACCTCATTCTGAGTGGCACTTGGAAGTGCAATATCGCATTTCAAACTCCAAGGTGTTCCCTTAGCGGTTTCTGTGTAGTCTACCTTGAATTGTTCAGCATATTCCTTGATTCGACCTCTACGGACGTTCTTCAAGTCCATAACCCAGGCCAACTTCTCTTCGTTAATTCCATCGGGATCATGAATCCAACCAGTGGAATCACTCAATGCAATTACCTTAGCACCTAGTTGAATACACTTCTCGGTGGCATATTGAGCAACATTTCCAGAACCTGACACAACAACAGTCTTTCCTTTAATGTCTTCACCACGTGTTTTTAACATCTCTTCAACAAAATAGACACAGCCGTAACCTGTTGCTTCAGGTCTAATCAGTGAGCCGCCCCATCCAGCCCCCTTTCCAGTGAGGACACAGGTTCCGTGGTTATTTGTGATTTTTCGATAGGCACCGTATAAGTAACCAATTTCACGACCACCTACACCTATATCTCCAGCAGGTACATCAATGAACTGACCAATGTGTCGGTAGAGCTCAAACATGAAACTCTCGCAAAAGCTCTCTACCTCTGCATCTGTCTTACCCTTTGG
>JBHLRT010000394.1:0-3126 GCA_048882305.1 Candidatus Thorarchaeota archaeon | reverse complement strand
ATTGACCGATGGGGTGCATTCTGTTTCTATGATATATTGACAGAATTAGGCTTGGTACCTTCACTCTGGGAATTGAGCAAACATCTTGGCGACATCTCAATATGAAATCAAGAGATTAAATGTCGAGCAAGCAAATGCTGAACTACACCAAAAGAAAGACCTGAACTGAGGCAAATAGTGCGGTTGCAATCACCACAACTCCGATGATGATTCTCAACTTCTTCTCTGGAATGAATTGCGCTCTTGTGACTGCAACATAACTACTCAGAACGCCTCCACATATGTAAAGCAAAACAACGAAGATTGTGGTAATACTAAAGGAAAGGAGAATGAGGTATACAAGAACTGTCATTGAAAGCATAATTGTAGTCGCAACCATTGCAGTTCCAACTGCTTGAAAGGTCCGATGACCTAGCAAGAAGACCAGAATAATAACAAAGTTCATTGCACCGCCAATCGCGATAGCACCTGTCAAAAATCCTACTAAAATACAGAATATGTACGACAGAAGCTGCTTTTGCGAAATTGATAGAGAGGATGATCTACCCTCTTGATTACCAGTGGCCGTTTCAGCGACAGGATTCTTCATCCTTATACCTTGAATAAGAAAAATCGCACCCAAAGCAAGTGTAATGATTGGAGACCCACCTCGAAAGGCATTGGAGTATTGCTCCAAAAGTGGAAATGCAATGATTACAGTAATCGTCGCAGTAAATCCAGCCACTAGACCAAATCGAGTTCCAAGTTTGAGGTTCACTTTAGATTCAGAGCGCCGAGTGTAAAACAATGTCAGTGTGATGGCTATCGCAAGATCAACGAGAAGACTGGATAAAAGGGACTCGTGAAGGGGAACCCCTCCTATTACAAAAAGTAGAGGCACGATAATTGGCCATGCAGTCAAACCAACAATGCCAGCACCAAGACCAATTAAGATACCAAGAGGAAATGCGAGAAAAAGGATTATGGGGTCCATGGTCAGTGACAGCCCTACAGAGTGTTTTATCTATTTCCCACGACCCTTCTTGTTGAGTTTGCTTTTGTGCACCAAGACCCCCAAAGCGATTTAATAGCCAGCTATTCTGTATGTAGCCATATTTAATGGGAGATTAATCCGCTTGAATGTGAAGACGTGGTCCAGCTTACTGATCATCACCATATCATCTCTTTTAGCTGGTGTCTTCCTCTTCTTCTTCGCTGTGAAGTTCTTATTGGACCTATCTATGGTCTCTGATGAATATTATGTTGCTAGAGCTGGAATTTCTGCACTACCAGGTTTTTATGTGACTCTGATATGGTCGCAGATTCTAATTGTCATTGGTACCGTTCTTCAATACATCTGTTTTCTACCAATGGTACGAAAGGATTCGACAGTTTCTTCATGGTATGAGAGAGGTACATACTTCTCTCTTCTACTACTTCCTTGTATGTGGTTGTTTGGCGAAAATAGTAGTGGAAGTCTCATCGTAAACATTTTCGCACCTCTCTGGATGGGTAGTTATAGTAACTATATTCAAACAACATACTTCATGCACCATAATTTGCCTTGGTCGTATATTGAAGCTAGCCCTCCAGCTATTACCATGACTGCTTATGGTCATCTTGGGTTTGTTTCGTATCTATTCCTATTTACAGGGGTTTCACTTCTGGGAGGTCTTTGGAGATTCAGAAGAAATAGAATGTCCAATTCCAGATTCTCAATCTTGATTGCTGCTGCATCGATGCCTTTTGGAGGGTTTCTAACATTGAACATACTATCGGTTATCAGTGGAGGGATATCGGTGCTTCCATATTTTATTCCAATACCTCACACAATTTTGGTAAGTATCTTATTTCTGCTCAAAGGACCCATTCCTCAAACAGATGCAAGGTCTAAGATTCCAAGTTTTGAAACCACTCCAAAGAGTCATTTGTGGGGACCAGGACAAACCAGTAGACATGACCATGATATCTTGGAAGTCAAACTGTCCAACATTCACTCTAAGCGAGGAGAGAAAGAGGATAGGAGATGAAGTCTATCAGGTTCTTCTGAATTTTACCAGATATGTAACAGATATCACTCCAACTAGTGCAACAGTTCCAATAACAACGTAGGTAGAAATTGGAACTGTGTCTTGGTCATTTTGCACTACAGACTCATCAATGAGCCATCGTGATACTTTCAACAAGAGATTCCATTCTGAATCAGGGTCGTTCAGGTAATCATAGGTTCCTATTCCATCTCGAGTGTCACCTTCTTCGTATTCAGGATGAGGACTTGAGAGAAAAGTAGTACCTTCTCCATAGGGAAATGCAATCATTCCTGGTCTATCATTCGAGGGATATGTACAGATGGGTATAACATTGGACATATCACCGTAGAAATAAGCAGATCCCCAATACATGACCCGGTATGATTCAGGCTCTTCGGAAAGGTCAGGACCAGTCGAGTTCTGGTTAACATTCATCGTAGTGAGATAGATGTTCGTATCATTGATTGGGTTGCTGTAGGATCCATTGAATAAGCCCAGTACAGCATTTGTTGCGAAAAGTGATCCCCCACAAATGCCAAAGTAAGAACCGCCGCTCCTCACAAATTCTCGAAGAATATCAAGTCCCTCAGTTCCAAGTCCTTGAGAATAAGAAACCGCTGAACCTCCAGGAAAGGCTATCATGTCATACGAGTCCAATGTGCCATTGAGAATCTGAAATGCATATATGATATCAACTGATGCGTTCATCCAGAGAAACATGTTTTCAAGAGCATCCTTTGAGCTGTCCAATATTCCTACTCCGCCATATATGGCCACTTTTGCATCACTCAAATCAGATGGAGTAGAAGGAATCTCTTCAGAAGCGACACTTGCGTTAGGCATTGATGTTAAGATGAGCATCAGAAGTGCAATCGATGCTAATATGACACTATGTTTTCGAGATATTGGCTTTAAAGACGACATCTTAATCGTGGTAGAACTTGAGTGAGATGCATTTAATCTACCAGTTCAAAGCAACAGTATGTAAAAAAATCGACAACAAAGGATGGAGATACTTTTTCTGTTACTACAGCACCCTTGACAACTCTAGGTACTGTGCGAAGCACACTTTTGATCTGCACGCCTCGGACATTAGTAGCGGTGAGCTGAATACCTC
>JBHLRT010000393.1:0-3127 GCA_048882305.1 Candidatus Thorarchaeota archaeon | reverse complement strand
CAATGAAGGAGGCACTACTTGGAACTTCAACACCTTGGAAGGAATGGGAATCGCAACCCTCGCCGATTCAGTTGCAGCTGTGAAGAAGATGGTTTTTGATGAGAAACGGATTTCTATGAAAGAGCTTTTAGCTGCTATTGATGCGAATTATGAAGGGTATGAAGAAATTCGTCAGTTGCTAAGGTCCAAAGCCCCTAAGTTTGGTAATGATGATGACTATGTGGATGAGATAGCCAGAGATCTCTCCGTTTTTTGGGCTGAAGAAGCGATTAAACATGACAATCCTTTCACAGGGCGGCGATATCGTGCAGGATATCTCTCTTGGAACTATTTTGTACCACTTGCTCCTCTGACAAATGCAACTCCTGATGGTCGTCGTCGTGGGGAGTTTCTTTCTGGAGGAGTAGGCGCAGTTCAAGGTATGGATGCAACTGGACCAACTGCATCAATCCGTTCAGTTGGAAAATTGAACCTCAAGACTGTACCTAATGGTGCTTCTCAAACTATAACAATCAGTCCATCAATGGTGAAAACTCCAGAACATATTGAGAAGCTTGCAGCATTACTTCGTGCATACAACGAGGTTGGAGGAACTGCACTTCAGATTAACGTGATTGATGCAGAAACACTCCGTGATGCTCAGAAAAATCCTGATGCTTATTCCAATCTAATGGTTCGTGTGACTGGATACAATGCATTCTTTACGCAAGTTGGCAGAGAGTTGCAGGAGGAAATCATTACCCGTACGGAGCATTCACTCTGATGACTACAGCAGGAATCATCACCAATATTCAACGGTGTTCTACAGAGGATGGACCAGGTATACGTACGACCGTGTTTCTGAAAGGTTGTCCTATGTCATGTATTTGGTGTCATAATATCGAAACTATCAATCCTAAGCCAACTCTCGTTTGGTATTCTGTGAAATGCATCGGACATCAAGGGTGTGTTCGCGTATGCCCCGAAGGTGCCTTAGAACTGACATCTGAAGGTCTGCAAATTGATAGAGAGAAATGTGTAGTATGCGATAAATGTGAGGATGCATGCCCAACTGGTGCTGTAAAGGTAATGGGCAAAGAATGGTCATCAGACGATCTTATACAAGAACTTCTTCGGGACAAAGTGTTCTTTGAAACCTCAAAAGGTGGAGTGACTCTTTCTGGTGGTGAAGCAACTTTCCAAAACAAGTTCGCAATAGAAATCGCGAGAGGTCTCCAAGCTGAAGGTGTCCACGTAGCTCTTGATACTTGCGGCTATTGTAATGAAAAAGTGATGCGAGAAATACTGAATCATGTTGACTTGGTTCTCTATGATTTGAAAACAATGCATCCTAACAAACACGAACAATACACAGGAGTACCATTAGATACAGTATTGAAGAACGCTCGAATCATAGCTGAAAGTAAGAAACCAGTATGGATTAGAACACCAATAATCCCTGAGCATACAGATGATGAAGAAAATATTCGAGCAATAGCTCGCTTCATAATTGAAAATATGCCTACAGTTGAACGATATGATCTTCTTGCATTCAATAGGATGTGCATCGACAAATATGCCCTGTTTAATTTGGAGTATCCGCTCAAAGATTATGACTTGGTAACTGAAGAAAAAATGGAGCATTTGGCTCAAGTAGCGCGCGAAGAAGGTATTTCAAATGTTGTATGGTCAGGCATGACCAAGAACTCAAAGAAGAATGATCAAATTGAAGACCAGGAGGTAAAAACCTGTGGCTGATTTTAAGATTCCAGAAGAATTAGTTGAAGTAATGAAGGAATTTGAAACTCCAAAATTCATGGCCACAAAGGACGCCAAAGGCGAACCCAATGTTGTGCCTGTTTTATCATGGACAGTGTATCAAGATAACACACTTGTCTATGGTGACTTTATGACCTACAAAAGCCGAAAGAATGTGAATGATGGAAATAATCAGATTTCAATTCTGGTTTTCACGCAGGATCTTGACAGTTGGTTGATAAAAGCTGATTTCGAATCATACCATCGAAACGATGAGGTCTATGAGTTCATAGCACAAACACCTCTCTTTCGTTACAATCAATACACCAATGCTAGAGGTGCTGGAGTTGCTGAGGCAAATTGGGCAAGTCAAAAATATGGAATTTCAAAGATGAATGTACTCGCATCATTTCTCAAAGCAAAGATTGCAAGCCGCAAAGTGCCACAAGAAAAAACTACCGAGGGTAATATGCCTCTCAATGTGTTAGAACGGATGTCGCAAATGGCTGCTGTCAAAATTATTTCATACATCTCTGATGATGGTTATCCAGTAGCATTCCCTGAGTTTGGTATGATACCCGTATCCTCCAATCGTATTGTAATAAAACGAGGTGAGGAGAAACGACGCGGATTCTTGCTGAAGGATGGTACACGCGTAGCAATCTCTCTTGTGACCCTTGAACCAGCAGCATTTCAACTGAAAGGATACTTTCGAGAAATTGATGATTCGACTGGTTTTATTGAACTCGACCGTGTCTTCACTTGCTCGTTACCACGTCCGGGTGAGCGAGTCGATATTCCAATGATTACACCTGAAGCGTAGATTTTTTCGTCACACCACAACGCTTTTTGTAGCCACAGGGCGTTTTTCGGTTCGGTGTATTATTTGAAAGAATGGGAGTACCCTGCAAAAGATGGTCGTTCTATAACAGTTCGTGAAGCCTTAGTCGATGATGCCAAACACTTGCACGCTGGTTTCAGGAATGTTGTTGAGGAACAACAGTGGCTCCCTACCTTCACACCAAATTCACATGTTTCTGACTGGATGAATTGGATCCGACGCACTAAAAGTACAAGAGAGGTTCTTTTGGTTGCTCATATCAATCAAGAGTATGCAGGACATCTGTCATTACAGCCTGAGGAATGGCATGCTTCACAACACGTTGCTAAACTTGGAATAATTGTCCGAAAGGAATGTCGAAGCAATGGAATTGGCAGATCACTAATGTTGACAAGCGAAATCGCAGCTGCTGAAAGAGAATATAGCAAGATAATCCTAAGCACTTTCGATGACAACGAAGCCGCAAAGAACCTCTACAAGTCCCTCGGTTATCGCCTTTGCGGCGCCCATTGTGGAAAGATATCCCTGCCTGAGGCCTATGAGTTTGAC
>JBHLRT010000392.1:0-3144 GCA_048882305.1 Candidatus Thorarchaeota archaeon | reverse complement strand
CTGCCATTCAAACAAAAGGGCTCAAGATAAACGGTGTCCTCGGAGAACACCTTTTCAAATTGAAAGCCATTAGGGAAACCTCAGAAATTGAGAATGCAGATCTTGTCATCGTTACAACAAAGACCTATGACACACTTGCCGCATCGAAAAGTGCAAAACATCTAGTAGATTCCGGTGCTTCGATACTCTTGATTCAAAATGGACTCGGTACCGAAGAAAAGGTAGCGAAGGCACTCAATACAACGAAGGTCCTCAGAGCAACAACTTGTATGGGGGCTCTTAGAAAAACACCAGGCGTTGTTACAGCTACAGGTTGTGGTCTTACAGAGATTGGTTCAAGATATCCTGAGAACTACGACCTAGTTGATCGGCTCTCTGAGATGATGAAGGCGGTAGGATTTAATGTTCGAACCAGCAAGAACATAGAAGGAGTCGTGTGGACCAAGACTCTTGTGAATTGTGGAATAAATCCTGTTGGTGCATTAACTGGTCTAACCAATGGAGAGGTTTACAGAAACAAAGCCCTCCGCGGACTTATTGTAAGACTTGTCAAAGAAGCGGTTCAGGTTGTTGAAGCTTTGGGCGTTGAACTTACTACTGAAGACCCAGTTAGATACGCACTTGGCACAGCTAAGGCAACTGGAGACAATGTTAACTCCATGCTGCAGGATTTGCAAGCAGGAAAGAGAACTGAGATTGATGCGATTACTGGAGAGGTCATCAGATTAGCAAAACAGTATGGAATTGAAACACCATCAAGCGAGGCAGTATATGCACTAGTGAAGGCATTGGAATCCAAGTGTTTGGAAGAAGGCGGAGAAATGGGTGAAACAGATATCTTAGCGATTGATGATCTTGTAGAAGCAATAACTGGGGAATGACTTTGGTCGAGCACACATCCAAGCTCATCAAAGGAAGTCTAAGCGACCTGCTCGAAGGAAAGACAATTGCTCTTGGGATTACGGGGAGTGTGGGAGCAGTTGAGTGCGTTTCTCTCGCGCGTAAACTGATGAGACATGGTGCCGAAATTCAGACAGTTATGAGTCGCATGGCACAAACAATTATTCACCCATATCTGATGGAATGGGCTACAGGTAATCCTGTCATAACTGAATTGACTGGACAAATTGAACACGTCACCCTCGCAGGTAAGCATAAAGACCACGTTGACTTGCTTCTCATCGCACCATCAACCGCTAATACAATTGGAAAAATCGCTAACGGTATTGATGACACACCTGTAACAACCACAGCTTCTTCAGCAATAGGAGCTGGCATCCCGGTCATTATAGTTCCTGCAATGCATGAATCAATGTATGATCATCCAGCTGTTATTGAAAACATTGAGAAGCTAAAGAGCATGGGAATTACAGTTGTTTCACCTCGATTGGAGGAAGCAAAGGCGAAGATTCCAGAAGTTGACACGATTGTAAATCATGTTCTTGCAGTACTAGGTCCAAAAGACTTGGAAGGCAAACGCTTTGTTGTCACAGCTGGACCAACACAAGGTTGGATAGATAGGGTCAGATTCATTACAAATCCATCTACAGGAAAGATGGGGATTGCTGTTGCTGAGGAGCTAATTAGACGAGGAGCTTCAGTGAGCCTGGTTTTGGGTCCCACATCTGAACAGATTCCAGGTCATGTTGATATACATAGGGTGACTACATCTCAGGAAATGCTTGACACTGTGATGTCAGAAATTTCCAAACAAAAAACTCATGGATTTGTTTCTGCGGCAGCTGTACTCGATTACACACCATCAAAGAAAGAAGAAACCAAGATGGCATCAGGTGCTGAGAAACTCAGTTTGGAACTTGTTCCTACGAAGAAGATAATCGAAGAGGCAAGGAAAGCTCACAAAGACATTCTTATCGTGGGATTCAAAGTCGAATCTGAAGTTACCGATGAAGAGTTAGCATCGCGTGCACGTACGAAGATTGATTCAGGAATCTGCAATTTCGTAGTTGCAAATGATGCTTATAGAAAAGGTGTGGCCTTCGGGACAGACACTAATGCAGTTCTGATTGTGGGAGAGAACGGTTACACTAAGAGTATTGATCTTGCTCCAAAGAGCGTAATAGCACGTCACATTGTTGACGAAATTGTTACGAGGATGAACTGAGAATCTTTTCAGAGTATCTCTAACAATTTCTCAGCCATTCGTCTCATATCAACGAAGATCAAACCAATTTGAGCCTCAGCCTTTGCCAAAACTAAAAAGAGCGCATTCTCCCCGACCGATGTAAGTAAGGTATATCCTCTTTCACTTCTTACATAAATCTCCATGAGATTTCCACGGTCAAACTCGTTAGTGGCTTTCTCGCCTATCGACAACATTGCAGCACTCAGCGCGGCTACTCGTTCCTGCTCAACTTCAGGCAAAGCGGATGAAATCATCAACCCATCTGCAGAAACAAGTGCTGCCCCTTCGACACCGGGCACTGTTTCAAAATCACGAATTGTCTTGTTGATTGTGTCTACACGACTGGACATAGTTTCACCCACGAACTATCTGAACAAAGGCTAGTCTGTGGCTATTCCATAATAACTTATTGCATTTCCATTAAACTATACCCCGAAGTATTCTTTGACATCAGTTTTACTATCTTGCTTCTTACGTTCGTCTTCCATTTTCCTTTCTTGTGGGGTTTTTTTATCCCTCCAGCTGTCACCACGTTTCCTTCTCGAATAAATCCATCCACCTACTACAGCAATAAAACCACCCCCAAGAATAGCCAACATTAGAATAGGGAATGGTCTGATAAGAATGAAGTTTTCAATCTCGAGTCGGAGTGTGTCATAACCAGAACTGGAAGCAACCACCAAGAGGTTAAAATTGCCAATATTCTCTCGCGTCCAGTTACCTGTCACTGAGGCATAATAATATCCATCTAGATCTTCATTTATACTAAATTGACTTGAATTAAGGAACAGATGAGCATCCAAAGAAGAAATCTCATTCCCGACTAGGTCTGTCAATTTCATGAAGATCGTCACTTGATCGCCGGCCCAGATTATTTCTTGACTAAGTGACAATTCACTGAGGATAATAGAAGGAGCTGTACTCCATGCGACCGCATTCTCAATCGTCAGGTTCCTATTCAATCCTGTTGGATTAGTTGTCGTTAAAGCGATTTTACC
>JBHLRT010000391.1:0-3146 GCA_048882305.1 Candidatus Thorarchaeota archaeon | reverse complement strand
ATGCACAGGACATTTGTTCGAAAGAAGACCCACCCTTCCTTGAGATAGAACCGGATAGGTTTGTAGCTTGCCACTTTGCGGAACAACTGAAGGGTGAGATGGAGATAGATTTGGAGTGATTGATGATGACTATTGACCAGACTAAAGTTCTAGAGGGTTCCTCAGATATCCAGGATGGTGAGACCTTAATTGCTGTGAGAAACATGAGGAAATGGTTCCCAGTCAATACTGGTTTTCTTTCTTCAATGCTCTACAAGCAGGAATTATACGTAAAGGCTGTTGACGGGGTTTCATTTGATATTATCAAGGGAGAAGTACTCGTGCTTGCAGGGGAAAGCGGGTGCGGAAAGACCACAACAGGGCGCTGTGTTCTCCATTTAGAAACTCCAACAGATGGAGATGTTATCTATGCAGGTCAAAATCTCTCAACTCTTGATAGAAACGAGATTAAGGAATTACGTAAAAGAATGCAAATAACATTTCAAGACCCATATGAATCACTAAATCCAAAACAGAGCATTTTCAGCATAGTGGAAGAACCACTTCTTGTTCACAAGATACCTCTATCACCCAGTCAGAGACGTCAGAGGGTTCTTGAAGCACTGGATAGCGTTGCTCTTACTCCAGCAGAAGACTATATTGATAGGTATCCACACGAACTATCTGGTGGACAAAGACAGAGAATTTCAGTTGCGCGAGCACTCATTCTACACCCAGAATTCATGGTGGCAGATGAGCCAGTGTCAATGCTTGATGTATCAATCCGTGCAGAGATTTTGAATCTCCTTCTCACGCTACGAGAGGAGCTTGGTCTCACATATCTGTTCATCACACACGACCTAGCTGTGGCGACATATATTGCAGACAGGATTGGTATCATGTACCTTGGAAAAATCATGGAGATTGGTCCAGCACATGAGGTAGCATTTAATCCATTGCACCCCTACACTCGAGCGCTTATCTCTGCGGTTCCATCTGGAGACCCAACTGTGAAGCGAAGAGTGGAATCACTGAAAGGAGAACCACCGAGTCCAATCAACGTCCCATCAGGTTGCAGATTCCATCCAAGATGTCCATATGCACAGGAAATCTGTGTGAGAGAGATTCCTGAAGATCGAGATATGGGCGAAGGTCATTATGTGGCCTGTCACTTTGCTGGAGAGCTACCTGACGCTCAGCTGTGATCAAAATGACTATGAATCACGGGTGTTACCTTTGGGCATCCGTGCTTGTTTCTTCTTTCTAAATCAATGAGGCGAAACGATGTCTGAGGCAGAAGATAGACCAAGAATTCTCCGAGCTATCAGAAAATGTCTGGTTGATGGTGACGAATATTTCGAGGCAGCTCAGAACTCGCTGGATGAAATTTCCAAGGGCTCAGTAGGTGTCGGGATGACCCCACTAATAGGTGGATATGCAATCAAAGATCCGAAAGAACATTATAGACAAGCTTTGATCAATGTTGATTCTGCTGAAAAAGCACTATTACCATTAACAAAACGATTCAAAGATGGTAGAGTGAACAATTCTCATTTCAAGTCTGAAAGAGCTATGGTCATATTGGGAGATCTGGCTGGAATGGATTATAATATAGTCATCCATAAACTCAAGGAGCAGAGCGGAAGAGAATCTACATGGTATCGTTTGAAAGAACTTCGTGAAAAAATAGCAGAACTAATAGATTTGATTGAAGACACCTAGAACACTGTAGAGCTAATAAAGATAATAACGATTCATTTGCATTTTCTGTCATTGGGGAAATATCAGAGAGTGGTCACATAGCATGAATGAGTCTAGCGGTCAAAGAGGTTTTCTCAAGGAACTTGAACATACAGAGAATGTACTGCAAGATTTGCTTGAGATTTTAATCAGACTGAATTCAGCGCTTACTCCAATTGAACGTGAGATGAGAGTAAGTGACTTCTCATCAAATGGGGAATTTGTACAGGGTACTTCAAAAGGAATTGTTTGTGTTCTATCAGGTCTAATACAAGGTGATCCATTGCAACTCGTTCTCAAAGAGAGAGGAAGAGGGAGAAGCATCCCATCATTAATCAAGGCTGGAGACCGCACAGAGTCTGAAGTGACTGTTGAGAGTATCGTAAACATGCTCCATTCAGAACAGCAGAAACGCAACTTAGAGTATGTAATCAATCTTAGATGGGCGGAGCTACCGGCACCACTGGAATCGGAAAGTGTGGTCATAAGAGGTAAGAGGTACGAATTAGGAAACTCAATCAGAATCAGAAAGTTAGAAACCAACTTGGAAGAATTAGGCTTTAAAGTAGTGGTAGATGATGGTGAATTTGGAGGAGGTCCATTAACTTATGAAATCACTAAGACATTTAGGGATACACGAAATTTACTAGTTTGTGAACTAACGCTTTCTCGTCAGGTAGTGGAGAACGACGATGCAGTGTTTCAAATTCTAAACATGCTTGCTTCATTCTAGGTGTTAGAATATGAGTTCAACAATGGACGACTCGGAGATGCAGCTTCCTTTCCCCCATGGAATTGAAGTTGAGCTTCAGGTTATCCGAAAAGATGGTACATGGATACGCGGTGAAGACATACTACAAGTGTTTGATCAAATTGTTTCAAGTGCTAAGAGTTTGCTAGATAAAAAGATACGATCATCCTCAGTAGAATCTGTGAAGACAAAATACAAACAATCCGCGCAAACAGAGGAGGGAGAACGGGGCTCAAGGATTGTAGTTGACTATGAAGATCCTACGGGGAATGTAAAAGGGTACACAATTCTTGGTCATGATCCTAATGTGACAAGCCTTACGTGGATACTAGAATTCGCTACCCCACCTTGTACTACCCTTGAAGAACTTGCGTGGTGGATCCAAACACTCATTGCAATATCTCAGGAATCCCTACCAACTGGTGCCAAGGCCATTCTTGTTTCAACTGGACTAAATCCAACTCAAGAATATCTGAGAAACCTTTCTTTTGGTGAACACCATCACATCCTGAGCCCCAAGACAGATGAAAAAACTAAGATTGCAGTTTATAATATGATTAGAAATTTCCTTCCTCATCTAATAGCACTTTCAGTGAACTCCCCCTTTGAAAACAAGAAACCGAGTGATGAAGTAACAATATCAGAGGAAGGTCATGTACGTGCCCCAAGATGCAAG
>JBHLRT010000390.1:0-3165 GCA_048882305.1 Candidatus Thorarchaeota archaeon | reverse complement strand
TACTACCACTCGCAATAAGTCGCCCACCAGCAGTATTCTCAAGACCTACAAGAACAGCTCGGTCTTCAGAATAACTTGTTCCATTTTCATACTGCAATATGACATTTTTCCATGCGATTTTAAAACCCGTACCAGAATAGTTGAGAGAACAGCCATTGAAATCAAAGGCATCAACCCTGTCCGTAATTGGGTGGTCAATCATCTGAGTAATTAATTCAGTTGATGAAACTCCATTTACTATTATTGTGATTGCTGGAATGTAATCATCATTGAGTGTGATGTTGAATTGCGAGAATAATTCGTTGGCGCAGGACTGGTCAATACTTGAATTTGACATTCCAACAAGTAGAAGGCTTCCACCACTAGCATAATAGTCAGAATATGCTTCTAACTGCTGTTGAGTGTAGGAGAAGAGACTAGTCTTTTCATATCGGAATCCATCTATTGAGTATGCCCATGCGCAAGGATCTAAAACAAACACTGCATCAAAGTGTGATAAGACATCAAGTGTTAGATTATCTGGAAACCTCAATTCGTCAACAGCAATTCCCGTCTTGGTCAAAGTCCGATATAGTTGCCTGAATTGTCCGTATACAGAGTCAAACGACCAAGAGGTATGACTAATGTCAAAAGCCACTTCACGAATAGCTACGATAGCATCAAATTCGAGCTCTAGTTTCATTTGCAGATAACCTGATGAAGTAAAGGCAATACCAGCTTCCATGTTTTTCTCAGCTTCTGATGAAATAACTTGTAAATCTATGTAAAAGCCAGCTGTTTGGTTGACAAATACTGAGGAAGGTCCAGATAACCATTTTGCATCCAAACCTAGATAGGTTAGAGAGAAGGTGTCATTGGTTGAAGCGAATATTGAAACATGAATTCTCGAAGTATGATTGATGAAGTATCGTTCGAATGTGAAGGGACTTGAAGTGGGCGTTATAGCAGCGACCAATGGTAGACTGTTCTCTTTCTGAGCAAAGTCAATATACAGTAGCGATGTTTCAAGATCGAACAAACCTGCACCTGTCTGCCAAGCTTCATAAGGAAGTTTGAATGCACCAAGCATTATGGCAGCCTTGACCATGCCGGGGGTCCAATCCCAATCATTAGTAAGACAATGCGCTATAATCTGTGAAGCACCAGCGGATACAACAGGAGAAGCAAAACTCGTACCTAAAACTGTCAATCCATTGTCTTGATAATATCCGGAAGCGGATATATCAGGTTTCATGATTCGATCACGCAACGGACCTATGGATGAAAAAGAGTAGGGAACATTTGACTCATCCACCGCAGCAACTGCGATAACTTCAGGATACATTGCTGGAGACTCAACCGAGCTTCCTGCAATTCCACTCTGTCCATTATTTCCAGCAGCCGCTACAATGGAAACACCTTGATTGAAAGCCCATCGTATAGCTATTGCAATTGTATCATTGTAAACTGCGGAAATGCCAAGACTCAGGTTGATTACACTACAATTCTCCTCAGAAACAACCCATCTGATTGCTTCAATTATTGCCGTAGGAGTGGCAATATCGTTTGAAGAAACAACTTTCGCATTAACTAGAGCAGCGTCTGGAGCCTGGTCCGCGATGATGGTAGCGACGAATGTTCCATGAGTCACACCACCCGGGCTACTATCAGTGGTTGAGTTGTCGGTCTCGGGATATCCCAACGAGGTATTCACAAAACTCCTTGAAGCTATAACACGTGTTTCGAGTTCTTGGTTGATATTAATTCCAGAATCAATGATTGCTATTCTGACCGTTAAATTAGGTTCTGAGTATGTTTGAGGAGCAGCGTATAGACCAGCTATACTGGCGATAATTATGATAGTGGAAAGTAGAAGGACATTACCTCTGCGTCGCTTGGGTTCAAAACCTTCGTCCACTATTAATCTCAACTACCTATGGGTGTGTTAAGTTACTTTTTGGCTATTTTCATTCATGAAGTTCCCCATAAAGTCTGTGCGGAAGAAGCAATGCAGATGATGAATCAAACCAAATCCTTAATTCGGTAGTAGCGACAGTCAAGAAGAGGTTGCACCCACTTGGTCATGGACGACCCTGACTTGTTTGAACTTGAAGAAGCCACAGGAATTGGTATCTTCGAACCCGGAACATTACTTGAGAGAGAAATCGACGGCAACCAAATGCTTGGTGTGCTTGCTTATACAGCCTTAGGTATGATTCTCATGGTGTTGGTAACTGCTGGCATTATGTTTCCACTGATGATGACCAATCTCATCATTGTCGATCTATACTCATATTATGTGTACATTGATCCTTTGGCTATGTTGATATTAACTGCTGCAGAAATTGCATTTGTTATCTCTCCAATGTACTACATTAAAAAAAGAGGTTTGCCAAAATCTGCACTTGGCATTAAAGACATGGCTTCACCTGTTGAAGCTATTCTTGGTTTAGCCATAGGAGCTTTGATGCTAGGGTCAAACATCGCAATCTCATGGCTCATGACAGATCCAACAGAATCACCCATTCCTGGTCCAGAATCTCTTCTTGTGGCAAGAAATTGGCCAGAGATGATTGCATGGATCATTGCGATGACAGTATTTGTTGGATTTACTGAAGAACTCATCTTTCGAGGATTCATGCAACGTAGAATGGATATGTACTTCAGAGGACGGGGTACTAGTCATTTCAAAATCGTATCATTAGTAGTCAGTAGTTTCATTTTCGGGGCAATTCACTTAGACATAATTGGGCTACCAACAAGATTTGTGCTTGGTATGTTCCTAGGTTTTCTTGCACAACAGAGAAAGTACAGACTATTGGGACCGACAATCGCACACGGTCTAAATAACGCAGCTGTAATCTTCCTTGCCAGTCTTACATATCTCTTTTGAGCATTCAGGAAAAAAGACATGGGGATCTGTTCAAACCAGATCCCAGCATTCGTCTTGTCCAGCTAGAGCGAGAAAACTAGCGGAACTCAAGCTTGGTACTTGAAAGCCACCTTAATGTTAGCTCGATAAGCTATGATTTTGTTGTCCTTAACTTTACAAGTAAAATGGTCAACATCAATCCCTAAAATACCCCGGATGCTCTCCGCTGCGACGTTCAAGGCATTTTGGCAAGCTTCTTCCCAGCTCTTTGGTGACTCTCCAATCAGTTCGATTACTTTTAGTACACTCATATA
>JBHLRT010000389.1:0-3167 GCA_048882305.1 Candidatus Thorarchaeota archaeon | reverse complement strand
GAGGTCCGCTTCTCCAAACGAGCATGCCATCATACACCAAGCCATGTTGGCCGCAGTTTGGACAAGAATAGATCTCTTCGAATTCTTCACAAGCAACAGTATCCCATTCATTCCCTTCAACTACATATGGGCATTTGTCATGTTCGTGACAATAGCCATCTCTATTTGGAGAGTCATCGTTTCAAGCATGAAGATCACCATGTATCTCAGGGCTGGCAAGGGTATCTGGTGGCAAGGTAATTGGGGTGAGAGGCGTAGACTTAGGAGGCCTTTCTGGAAGAGATACCAAGGCAATTAGATCCTGTAATTAGCAACAATCTATCACTAACTGGTGAGGGTGAAAATCCCTCCCATCCTTCTTTTTCTAATCTTCAAATTCAGGTTTCTGCTTCAGTGTTCTAACTCCATAAATAATTCCTAGGATGATTAGAAGCGTACCAAGTACAGCGTAGAACAAAGGCAAGGTAATGAACATGGCAATCACCAAGACTGCGAGAATAAATAATGCCAAAATGAGCATCATCAGGTCACTCTCATCGACACCAAGTGGTAGCAGTCCCCAACCAGCGTTCATGTTGAAACTCAGTACCACTCACGCGCAAAATGCGTTATGAATACTGTGTGCGCAAATGGAAACTGCTTTTGTGTAGTGTATTGCTTCTGAACCTATGAAACGAGAGATTGAGCTGGAGATATTTGAGAGTGGTTGTGTAAAGCACAAGGTCGGTGACAAGTTCAAGTATCCCGAAGACAATGGCAAGATGTGTAACTGGCTCGTTGACAGTGACAGTCATATGATTCGAGTCCTCCAGTATGGAGGAAAGCTTGGATGGTCCTATAAGGGAACTCCCTATGAGAAGGTAATCAACAAGGGCGGAGTCACAACCGAGTTTGTCCGTTGTCCTGATCCTACCGCGGCTGGAGTTGTTCTCAAGATCACTGCCACAAAAAAGACTCGCATGAGGGAATAGGTGGTGGGATGTAGCGGATTCGAACCGCCGATCTTCGCCATATAAGAGCAACGTCATTCACCAAGCTAGACCAACATCCCATGGTAGGCCAGGAAGGACTGGAACCTTCGATCTCCTCCATATCAGAGAGACGTCATACGCTAGACCACTGGCCCTCGGTTATCAGAAAAGTAGGAAACCTGACACAGACTACACCATTACTGTGCAATTGATATGATCGTGTAGTATGTCATCTTAATCGTGAAGTGTGAATGTTCAATCGAATATAAGTCGGTGGTCAATTCCAGTTGACTTTACATCGTTAAGGAACACATGACAATGTTATTAACAATAGTTAATGGATTTTTACCTGAACAACTATGATAATCTCTCCTACTATCATCTCCTTGAGAGAAGGCATCGAGGCTGCACTGGTAATTGCGATCATGTTGTCTTATCTTCGCAAGACAAACCAGACCAGTCTCAGAAGGTATGTCTTCTATGGTGCTATTGCAGCTGTTCTCTCCAGCGTTGGAGTTTCAGTTGTAGTTGGCCTACTCTGGGGAATCTTCGAAGGTCCGATGCTGACGATATTCGAGGGCACAGTAGTTCTAATCGCAGCGGCTCTTCTTACTACAATGATAGTATGGATGTGGAATGCAGGAGCCAAAGTCACTCAAGAGATTGAAGAGTCAATGCAGATTTCTGTCATTCAGCAGAGCGGCATCGGGCTTGCCTTATTGAGCTTCTCCTTGGTATTGAGAGAAGGAGTAGAGCTTTCGCTCTTCAGCATGGCACTGGTTATCCAAGAGGGTCTTGTGAGCTATATTGGAATTGCTCTGGGTTTGCTCCTTGCTGTTGTTATTGGCGTAGGAATCTACAAGGGATCGTTACGCATCAGCATGAGAGCCTTGTTCAAGTGGACGTCAATCTTTCTCATCCTCTTCGCTGCAGGAATGGTGGCGTATGGGATACATGAACTTCAGGAGGCTGGACTGCTTCTCATTGGACCAATCGAAATCTGGGACATAAATCCGCCACAATTCCCTGATGGAAGTTATCCCTTACTCCATGAGAGAGGGGCAATAGGTGCAATGGCAAAGGCTCTATTTGGATACAATGGAAACCCATCTGCCCTTGAGGTTGCAGCTTATGTCGGATACTTGGCAGTGGCTTTTGCTTTCTATTGGAGAAAACGAAAGGGTCTGAGTTCGATAGAATCTGATAAACCAGCCAAAGAAGCCCTTGCTACTCCGACTCAATAGTCAATTCTCACAAGATGGAATTCAGAAAAGTGTAAAAGAAGTAGCCGCCACACTCAAGTGGAAAGGGACTTCGATTTGAGTTATCGTTTGAAGTTATCAGATATCTTACTTTCACTGTTTGTTGAATTCTGCGTCCTCATCACCGTTGGTTCTTTCATCACATTGATCCTACGACCCTACATTCCACAAGAACAGACAACTCGCATCGGTGTCCTGATACTTGTGGGCATAATTGGAACGATATCTCTGATGTTGGCAGGTGCAGGATCCAAACGTAATGTAGGTCAATGTGGCCTATCTATCGTCTTCTTGATCGGAGCAATTCTAATCGTGGCTGGACTCTATGAAGTGCTCTATGATCTTCTTGGTGTCTTCTACAGCATTATTTTCATAGTGCCATTTGTCATAGCTAGGATAGGTTTTGAGTTCTCTCACTCACAGTGGATTGATCGCCTGGTGATCATAAAGAGAAATCCCGAATATGAAGAGAGAGAAGAGCCTGCTACAAGAGATCCAAGTGAACCTCTGGGAGAACTGTTTGGTTGAAGAAGGAATGATGCCCGTTGGCTGAACTCGATCAAAAGATGAGTTACATTTTCTAAACCAAAAGGAATAAGAGGTTAAAATCTGATGGAGCTGAACTCCTCAAATGACTGGTGAATCAAATGGCAACTTCAATACAAATACTTCTTGGAGTCTTGAATTGGTTCCATCTTATAGCAACTGTAACATGGTTTGGTGGTATAACGACCAATGTCTTGGTTCTCATGCCATCAATTGGAGCTTCATTAGAACCTCCAGCAGCAGGAAATTTCATGAGCAATTACATGAAGAAATTTAGACCAGTGGTTTATGTCAGCATTCTGATTCTTATCATAACCGGTGCAATAATCACGGTCCTAATGAATCCGGCCTACCTTTCACTCTCAAGCGAATGGTCAATTGTCTTACT
>JBHLRT010000388.1:2965-3205 GCA_048882305.1 Candidatus Thorarchaeota archaeon | reverse complement strand
TGGGGCTTGGATTCTCCTTTCAGGACGGAAAACGGCGTCAGGATGATGAAGCCAGGTGGAGCTTACACTTTCACTTTATCTCAAATCTGCCGTTCTGGATGGTGAAAGTCATTACAGCGAAGATTGAAGACCCTGAGACCGGGGAAGCGTGCAAACATTATCTCATGAAAGACGGGACGTGGTCGAAAGTGGCGACATTCGAGGATACGCTCTATTTTGACTCCTGTACGGACATTTTCC
>JBHLRT010000388.1:0-2955 GCA_048882305.1 Candidatus Thorarchaeota archaeon | reverse complement strand
CACATCGCATCCTCACATCAAAGAACTCAAGTTTCAGGCGCTCCCCTATTATTCGATTCTGTGGGGGCAAGGGCATTTTTTCCGGGACTGGATTGACTACAGACGGGAACAAAACGAAATTGAAAACTTTGGAGCCTATTGTCTCGCCAATTACATGGAAACCTCAGTCAAGTTGAACAAAGGTGTAGATGACACATTTACAGTCATGGCTAAGATGTTAATGAAAGGACTGTAGTATTGTCTAGATTCTATCTTTTCTTTACATACATAACAACAATCATGATGCTTACTACACCCAACCCTCCAGCTATCAGAATCAGATCCATTGGCCAATTAGCAGGATTTGATGGTGGAGAAATAGGCCATTCAGTAATGTTGCATACTGTAGGGGTTGAGTCTACTAACCATTGGGCTATTTTAAGAACTAATGGCCACTCTGAGTCTGAATCATCATATTCATCCATGTAATCTGTTCCATCACGATCACTATTTTCCTCATACTCAAAGTGTGGACTAGAAATGAAGATGGTCCCTGCTCCATAATATGCTGCTACCATAGCTGGTAAATTATTGTGAGTATAATTGGCTATGTAGATTAATTCTTGACCTTCGTTTGGTAAAATATATCGTCCAGTCTTAAAGAGAACTTCCATTTTCTCTGGCATGTTTGACAGGTCTGGTCCTGAACATTCTTTATTGATTGTGACATTTGTCATTGTTGTAGGATTGAGGTCTTCGACTTCAAAGGATGTTCCGTTTATCATCGCAAGGTTGAACTCTGTCCATATCAACTCGAAGTAAGAATACTGAACAGCCATTGCTGCACTTCCTCTAACGCCGATATAGGATCCTCCTACATTTACCCACTCGCGAATGGCTTGAAGTCCATCATCCGTCAATTTGCTCTCGAGTATTGGGCCAAGTCCTTCAGGAATTGAGAGGATTTCACATGCCCACAGCGACCCATTAATGATGTCTGACGCGCTGAAAATTCTAATCGTCGCATTCATCCACTCGAACATATTGATGAGTGCAGTATAGCTGTTATTCACTCTTGGATCATAATAGCTAAGGTTGAAGATTCCAACGTTCACACCTGAGAGGTCTGTTTGTGTTTGAGCAAGTGAGTGGTTATCGACCTGACTTTTCTTCACCACCGGCTCAGAAATGGGAGTAGAAATTGTCAGCATCAGCATAATAACTATCAAAACAGCAGGTTTGTACACTCGCACCATTACTCCATCCTTAAACTGCTCGATGAAAATACCCGGATACTATATAGAATAGGATTAGTGTTTGGCGCAAGTTTTTCTTAATCGTCTTTAATCTGCAATTTGTCCCAAAACCTCTGCAAACCAGTTTCGGATCTTCTTTTCCTTAGACACCTTGACTTGATTGATATCGATTAATCATAGTCTCTGAAGTTTGGTTCGTCTTCAACAAATTCAGCAGGCAATCCTACCTTTTCGAAAAACTTCTGGATTGCAATGCAAGCGAACTTCTCTGTTGAATAGTGTGTAGCTCCAACTATGTTTATACCATTCTTCTCGCAGATTTCATGGAACTTCAGACTGGGTGTCCAATCAGGATTCTTTTGAGTGACCCCGGTGATGTATGTCTTGACACCTGCATCTACCATACCTAGAGCAACATCTGGGTCATTGCCGCCCCCTGCAACTATAGCTACTCGTTGGTCAGGTATCCCAGATGAACCATACTCCCAAATCCTAACTCTATGACCCACTGTTTCCTCGACCTGCTTCGCTATATCGAGTAAGGATTCTTGTTTCGTCTTTCCAATTATTCCTACAAACACACCGAAGTACTCAAAGAACTCTTTCTCGGTTTCAATACTTAATTCTCTAGCAAGAGACGATGTTGTGCCATAAGGTCCATTCTTGTCTAGAGGTACATGTATCGCATAATATGAAATCCCGCGTTCCTTTAGACGTTTCAGATATTCCATAGGTATGTTTCTGAAGGGAACTCCTCCCTCGTCCAAGTACCAATTCATTGGATGGTGAGTAAAGAGAAGGATGTTTCTCTCTTTTGTAGCCAAGAGATAATCGAGAACACGGTTGCTGGGAAACACCGAAGTGTAGACTTTGTGAACTTCTTCTGTATTGTCCAGGGCAAGACCCATTCTTGTATTCCTGAAACTCTCGGTCATGTATTCTCCAAGATCAAGAAGACTCCATTCATCATCGTGGAGCTTGTCCAGCTCAAACTCTTTGTTTAGACTCTCATAGAGCGCTTCCGCTTCCATCTTAACCACAGCTGAATACCTTGACCCTGAACTTACGATTCAAGATATTAAAGCATACTACTCAGTGTTCGGAACCAACTCTGGCGCTACTGCCCAACAGGGTTTACCCATGAACTCTGCAGACGCGACGATTCCGCGTTCCTCCATATTAGCAAGGTATTCCTTAAACTCCTGATGAGTGACGATAACGCCATTTGTCAGGTGAAGGAACTTCTCGTAGAGAGTAGCTTCAAAGTCAATTATTGCATGACCAAAAGAGAGTAGTATGGCATCCTCAATTAGAGGTGGCACTGTGCTCACAACAATCTTTTCACCGTAAGGGGTTTCTACTATGCGTGCGTTCAATTATAACACCTGAGAGAAACTAGCGAAATTTCTTTATATAATGACCATGAAGCATGCTTGACTTCCTTATTTCATATTTCCCCTTATAATGCTCTAATTCAAGAAATAAACTTTATCAGAGTTCATAATGGTTGAAACTCATATATTGGTAATGATTTTGTCTTTTAATATCTTGATGGTGTCCAATCCATTCTTCCGAAGATCACCAATCATTGGAAGGCCTAGAATAAGGAGGTCTAATTCATTCTTGTATCTGGACAATTCCTCAACAACTGAATCTACAGTACCTGAAACATATTTTGAAAGCATGGCTTCGAGGACCTTTGGTTTCAGCTCATCAGTTA
>JBHLRT010000387.1:0-3213 GCA_048882305.1 Candidatus Thorarchaeota archaeon | reverse complement strand
GTTTCTAGACCTTCACCCAGTCAAGTCACGACACATCTTCTTGATCTTATTATAAAGAGAGTACTGATAAGCTCTCGCACCACCCCTGTGAATCTTCGACTCGAAGATACTGTCACGGATATACTTGACACCAAAACGTGGCTCAAGTGCGCTTCTAATCATCTCTTTTGAGATTCGTCTTGGACCAAAACCCGGTGGTTCTTTATCTGAGAAACAGAGCATGTAGTAGATTCCGTTTGGTTTCAGTACATACTCAATCTTTTCAATGAGGCTACTCAGGTCTTGAGGATGAATTGAGTGGAAGAGACCCGAGTCAATGACATAGTCGAAGGTGTTTGAGCCAAAGTACCTGCTAAGATCCAGAACATTCCCTACTATGAACTCCACGTCAACTCCGCGATCCCGTGCACGGTCTCGCGCAATCTCAACAGCCTCTGGAGTGAAATCAATACCTATTGTTGAGAATCCTGTTTCCGCTAGGAATATTGTATTTTCTCCTGGACCTGATCCGATATCAAGAACTCTGGATGGTATCATTTCTCCACTCTCAACCAGCTTGACAAAGGCTTGCTGGGGATGGCCTACGTCCCATGGAGGGGTGGATGAATAGAACGTGCTCCATGTACTCAACTGCATTACCATAAAACAATTGTATAACAATAGTTAATTATTGTGTGCTAGATGCAAACAAAGAGTACAACCAGTATTGTCACTACGAACAGAAATAGCGAACCCTCGGGTTTCTGTGGATAAATAGCACCTATAGCAAGGCTTTTACGAACTACTTAGCTGGATTTTAACAATTGTTAATAATAGTGGTATGTCCAATGACACAAGCAATCAAATCAGATGCGGTAATACAAGAAGAGAATGATCACAAAAAAATTGTCCTAGAATACTTCAAATTAGTACGCTCAGGACGGTTCAAGGATGGACTGCGTTTCTTTGCACCTGACTGCAAAACACATAACCCCTTTATCTCTGGTAGCATAGAAAACCTGACTGATGCAATGATTTCAGCAAGCAAAGACCTGAGCTCACAGAATCCGGATCCTGAATTCACTGTCAAACATGTTCTCGCTGACGAGGACTTTGTTGCAGTACACACAGAACTCTTGAGTTCAAAATCCAATTCCGGTCAAGGGGGACTTAGACAGGTTCATCTCTTCCGTTTCATGGGCAATAAAATAGTCGAGTACTGGGACATAACTCAACAAGTTCTACCCGATATGCCTAATGCGAGTGGAGCTTTCTAGTCGTAGAGTCAATACTGTTCACTCTCGAAGAACATGGAATTCCATAGATTAATTAACTATTGTGAATATATATTATCTTACTTGTTCCAGATTAGGTTCGGGCTGTGTTCCATATGCTTGGAAAAAGGCTAGCAAAGTGGTTCTATGAATTTGGATACAGACACGAGCTCGTGCCTTGGAATGCTGGACCACGTTCTGAATTGGTAGAGTTGGTAGAGAGTGGTCAACTAACTCCTGGTCGAGCAATTGATTTAGGCAGCGGGACAGCAAGCAATTGTATCTTCTTAGCAGAACATGGTTTCGATGTGACCGGAGTGGATTATGCAGAATCTGCAGTCAGGTTGGGTCGCACTAGGGCAAGAACTGCCGGTGTTTCAGTGACCTTCGTAGTGGATGATTTGACCAATTTACGTCATATCACTGGAACTTTTGATCTACTCGTAGACTACGGTACACTAGATGATTTACCACCGAAAGAACGCGATCTGTACGTACAGAATGTTTTGCCCTTGTCTCACCCAAACACACTTTTTCTTTTGTTCTGCTTCGAGTGGTTTCCTCGTTGGTGGGAAAGACCGCTTTTTGACAGGATGGCAATGAAACCTGGTGAGGTTGAGAAACGTTTTGGAAAATACTTTAATGTCGAACGAATCTCTGGGTCTAAAATGGCTGATTTCTCAAAATTTCCCCCAGGGTATGGGGTCTATTTGATGAAACGAAATGGATTATCGTATTCTTAGCTATTCTACACCTGCCCACAAATCCTGCCAAATCCAACACCCTCAATCATATTGGTGGCACTCAGTATTACATCTTGCTATCTTCATTGAAACACTCGCCAATTGCACGTGGAAAGGAATGCAGAGAATTTATGTAAAAGTTCGTAAATTGAAAAATGGGGTTTCGCAATTGTCAGGAGAAAAGAAAGACTATTCGGACTATATCTCATTCTTGGTAAATGGTGTTAACATTGCATCTCTATTTGCTGTTTTCACATTTACAGTCATCACATTACTTGTGACACAACTTCCAGATCCAAGTCTGTTCATTGCCCAAGTGATTCTTTTCTTTCTGGCTCTCATCTTTGAACTTCTTCTCCTTATTATCGGTTGGAGTTTCTGGTACATACTGTACTTCTGCGAATATGTTCCCCCTATGACAAGAACTGCCAAATTTGCTTCATTCTTTGCATTTGCTATGTATCAGATGTTTGGAATTGTCATTGTCCTGATGTTTCTACTCTTGAATCTCGCTCCATTGGCTTTTGCGGCATTCTTGATGTGGGTTATATTCCTAGTTCTAGTCTATGTCTTCAACTATCGTCCTCTGACAAGATTCAAAGAAACCCGAAAGAAGTTTCGTGGGCTGTGACTGATTCAGATGTTCCGAAAGTTCTATACCTTGAAATGGAACAGAGGCGAAATCAAGGGCCAGTGGCTAATGTGGCTGAGTTGTTGAACTCACAGTTCCAGCAAGTGAAAAGATAGATAGGGCACGAGTGGGAGGTAGTTGTAGGTATTATTGGAGGTACTATTCAATGTCAGATATTCCGTATAGCGGAGAAAAGAAGGCCAAAGTAGGCGAGGTTGAACTTGCCTACGATACATTTGGAGATCCATCATCAAGGCCAATGCTGCTCATCATGGGATTAGGTGCACAGATGATTAAATGGAAGGATGAATTCTGCCAGGCGATAGCATCAAAGGGTCGCTATGTGATTCGTTTTGATAATCGCGATGTGGGATTATCAACAAAATTTGACGATGCAGGTGTTCCGGATGTTCTTTCACTAATGCAAGGAAACCCTGTGAAAACACCATACAAACTGAAAGACATGGCTGCTGATGCAGTTGGTCTGCTGGACGAGTTGGGTATCAAATCAGCTGACGTAGTAGGCGTCTCAATGGGAGGCATGATTGCTCAGACAATAGCGATTGAGTATCCTGAGAGAGTACGG
>JBHLRT010000386.1:0-3228 GCA_048882305.1 Candidatus Thorarchaeota archaeon | reverse complement strand
ATCCTCAAGAAGCACGAGTGTGTAGAATTTGTAGCATCACAAAGCGAAAGACAAAATACCTCATCCCGATAGGAACAAATTGACTTGTTGTGACCGAACCTGAATTGAGCAATCCAGAGCATAGTATCTTCTATGAGCAGTACTTCAGCTTTTTGAACGAGAAAATACACACACTCTATGCAATAGCAGAGATGGCTCGATTAAAGGGATTTGATCCAACTACTAGAGTTGAGATACCTCCTGCACATGATGTGGCTGCCCGTGTTGAAGCAACTCTTGAAGGCCCTATAGGTGTTGCAAACAGGATTCGAGAACTACAAGAGGATAAATCTCGTGAAGAAGTGGCTTTTGCTGTTGCCAGAGAGATAGCGGAGGGAAAACTTGGGGGGATTGAGGATGCTGAGAAAGCTGCGGATAAGGCAGTAAGAGTAGCGCTGTCAATTTTAACAGAGAGCATCACTGCTGCACCACTCGAGGGTATCGCAAAAGTCAGAATCCGAGGCTCCGGAGATGATCGATATCTTGCGCTTTACCTTGCTGGACCCATCCGGGCAGCTGGCGGAACAGAAGCTGCAATGACAGTTCTTGTTGCTGACTATGTACGCCAAGTTCTTGGATTACCAGCATTCAAAGCTACTGTAGAAGAAACTGAACGCTCTTTAGAAGAGGTGGAACTCTATGCACGGTCTGTCCACCTTCAATACCCGGTTTATCCAGATTTAGTAAGGTTTGCCGCATCTCGATTACCAATCATGCTGACCGGAGAGCCAACAGAAGAGTTTGAAGTATCAGGAACTCGTGATTTGGAACGTATTGAAACTAACCGGGTTCGTGGAGGCGCGGTTTTAGTCCTAAATGATGGCGTTGTTGGAAGAGCTGTAAAATTGGCTAAAATTGTAAGTGGTATTCAAATCAGTGGTTGGGAATGGCTTGACGAGCTCTCCTCAAGAATGTCAAAAGTAGTTTCTACCAAGGAAGAGGACACAGCTGACAAGAAACTTGAGCCAAAATCTGATTATTTGGCTGATGTTATTGGTGGTAGACCTGTATTTTCACATCCCTCACGTATTGGAGGATTTAGACTAAGGTATGGTAGATCTCGAGACACAGGTCTTGCGGGTGTCGGAATCCATCCTGCAACTATGTACATCGTAGAGGAGTTTCTTGCACCTGGTACTCACATCCGGACAGAGCGACCCGGGAAAGGCTCGATTGTTGCACCTGTTGATTCAATAGAGGGTCCAATCGTCTTATTGAAAGATGGTTCTGTCGTATCGGTGAAAAATACTGACGAGGCTCGAATGTTAGAGGGAAAAGTGCAACAGATTCTATATCTTGGCGATATTTTGGTTGCTCTTGGTGAGTTCCTAGAAAATAATCATCCACTCGTACCATCTGGTTATTGTGAAGAGTGGTGGTCACACGACCTTGACCATGCTGTTTCCAAAATATCACTTGCTCAGATGAAGCGGCATCTTTCAAAGACTGATATGACTCCCGAGTTCATAAATCGGTTGATAGATTATCCACTTGATCAAATTCCTACAGCGGTTCAAGCTGTTCATCTATCTAAGAAACTAAAGATACCACTTCACCCAGCATACTTACACCGTTGGATGGCGCTCGCTCCAGATGAGGCGCTCAAATTGAGAAAGTGGCTCCTTTCCAAACATACCATCAAAAGATCAGTGATGATTTTGCCTTTCAAATCCGAGTTCAAGTGTTTATTGGAGAAAACAGGAATACCCCATACACTAGCTGCCAATGGAAAGAAGATTCACCTTAGCGTTGACCCCGACTCTATTCTTGTGCAGCTTGGAACTGTTGATGGCAAACCTAAAGGTAAGACAGCACTTGAACTGATGAACTCGGTGTCATCAGTGAAACTGATGGACAAGGTTGGATTTTCAATTGGTGCTAGGATGGGACGACCTGAGAAAGCAGAAGAACGTAGGATGCGACCGCCTGTTCAGGCGCTTTTCCCCGTTGGTCGTACAAAGGGAACTGAACGTCGTATAGAAAAGGTGGCTGAGAGTATAGAATACATCTCAACATTGGACTCTTTCGAGGATACTGATATGGGTGCTGAAGATATGTTCTCTGAGGCCAATGGTGTTGAGCTTGAAATGGTTTCACGAGTGTGTCCAGTTTGCAATGTTGAAACCTTTGAATCCAGATGTCCTCAGTGCAAGGTTCATACTAATGTTCAACCATGGTGTTCACACGAAAGCTGTGGAAAAGCAATCGATCCCAACACCGGTATGTGTCCATATAGCCATGATGTGAACCTCATACGTTCAACCAAAAAAATACCCGTTGATATTACCGGACTTATCAATCGGGTCAAGACTGAGATTGGAGAATTTGAAGCGCATGGTGTCCGAGGTGTTCTAGGTCTTACAAGCGACCTCAAGATTCCTGAGTATCTTGGAAAAGGAATACTTCGAGCAAAACATGATGTCTATTGTTATCGTGACGGAACCGCCCGTTTTGATGCAACGGATGCGCCACTGACCCATTTCATACCAAAAGAAATAGGGACTCCGATAGATCGTCTACATGAGCTAGGATATGTTATCGATCAGGATGGCGATCCATTAGTATCAGATGACCAAATAGTCGAATTAAAAGTCCAAGACATTGTGGTCTCTGAAAACTGCGCGATGTACTTGGTCAGGGTTGGAAGATTCATCGATGATTGTCTAGAGAAGATATACGATATGGACAGATTCTATCGATTCAACGTTCAGGAGGATGTCATTGGCCAGCTTGTTATTGGTCTGGCACCCCATACATCAGCTGGGATTATTGGTCGAATAATTGGATTCACTAACGCAAGTGTCTGTTATGCACATCCATACTGGCATGCTGCTAAGAGACGTAACTGTGATGGTGATGAGGATGCGCTCATCTTGGTGCTTGATGCTCTTCTCAATTTTTCCAAGAATTATCTTCCTGCTGGAAGAGGAGGTCTGATGGATGCACCTCTAGTTCTATCAGTCATTCTTAATCCAACTGAGGTTGATGATGAGAGTCATAATATTGAAGTCTGTAGACGATATCCTGCCGAGTTCTATGATATGGTTGCCCAAGCCAGACATCCCAAAGAAGTCGAAGATCTAGTGGATATTATTGCATCACGGTTAAACTCAGCTGCGCAGTATGAAGGATTTGGCTTCACTCATGGTACTTCATCATTTGATAGTGGTCCAAAGAACACTAGATACA
>JBHLRT010000385.1:0-3247 GCA_048882305.1 Candidatus Thorarchaeota archaeon | reverse complement strand
ATACTACCTGCTCCTAAAGTCAACCACGTCTTTAAAACATCAAAATATCAAAAAATAAGATAATCTAGTATATTTAGATATGAGCTAGAACGAACATATTCATTCGAGAATGAACTCAATTCTGCCCTCTGCAACCAAATCGTTGATGGCTGGTGGATTTAGGATTTCTATTTCCTGTTTGATTCTTGAAGTCAATCTAATGCTCTCTGGGACACGTAATGATTTCAAGGACGCGCATGAAAACAGGGGAGTGACATCAAGGCGTTTGAGTGGATTTTCAAGAAGATTCAACTCCTCTAGTTTGACACATTTCGAAAGAGGCGAAACATCTAAACTCATCAATCTATTCTTCTCAAGATTTAGCGATACTAAACTTTTGCAATCTGATAATGGATTAAGATCGACTCGAATGATTTGATTGACTCCCAAGTCAATGCGTTCTAGAAGTACATTGTATCTAAGCATATCAAGGTTAACAGTCCGGAGATTATTCGCATTAAGAAGAATTGCTCTTAGTTCCGGACAGAATGCAAGAACTGTCAAATCCACAGTCATCAAATTGTTCTTGCTTAGATTAAGCTCTTCAATACGCTCATGAGTCTCGAGATCAGAAAGGTCGATAACGACAATCGAGTTGTTGGAAATATCTACTGTTTTCGAATCAGGATCGATTGGGATTTTCTTGTTGGTTCCATCCGAAATTGTTGCATTGAGTTCTATCAATTCAATCTCACTTCTTTTGGTTGTGAGGTTCTGTTTAGTAGGAATCCATTCCGCACATTTCAATATATGGCGCTTTGCCTAATTCCAAATACAATACACTTGATTTTCAGGTCAATTTGTATTTCCTTCTACCCTAAAGAGATATTTTTCACAATCTCTCTAATAATTCAATCGCGTAAAAAGACTTTAATATATAAAAATAGTATTTAATCATACTTCATATTATATAATATGTTGTCAGGAAGGATGGTTGTCGAGGTATGCAGATCCCCGGTACCAATATTGATGTAAGTCTCAAAATCAATCGTATATATATCGCAGATCCCGCAGTGAATCGTAGACTTACATTCGCAGGTAGATCCTTTAAGGATATCATGGAGGAGATTCAACGTTTTGCATATCTTCGTGGATTTAATGTTCCGACACCTATTCTCAAGTTCATATTGAAGAGAATTGGACTTCCTGAGGTTGATGTAATTCCTGGAGAGGATGAGCTTACTAAGGAGGATCTGCTTGAGCTTGCTAGAGCTCTGAATACTCTTGATTCGTTGAAGGATGAATTTCTATCACCTACTGGTAAAGGTGGGATTCCTGATGATATCAAAGACAATCTGCTACACCCTGTGTCAGAACCTGAGGAATTGAAGATAGACACACCCGCACCACAGGAATCGAACATATGGGACGTTCCCCTCAGTGAAGAAGTTAAAAGCCTAGTTTACTCTTTCCATGCAGAAAACATTCCCTCAAGCACTCCCACTCCAAGAACACAGTCATCAGACGATGAGGCACCTGTTAAGTTCATCTGGGATGATCCTGAAGTTGTTGCTGCTCTACAAGATATATCTGAAGACGAAACATCACATCCTGAACAGATATCGGGTATATTTGATCTTAAGGTGTTATTCCTTGGCGAAGAAGGCGTTGGGGTTAACAGTATTCTCTTTGAGTGCAATTTGAAGCTCGGACACGATTACTCTTCTCTTGATCTTCCTCCGACCAAACCGTTCACCTATAGCAACATTGTTGAACATGATGAAGCAAATGTCAGAGTTGATGCTTGGACATTCCCCAAAAGCGATGAAGCGAAAGTACCCAAATCAGAATTTTATACTGGAACAGGAATTGCAGTCATTGTATACTCAGTAGCTGATAGATGGAGTTTCGACAGTCTTGATTTCTGGATTCGCGAGATTTCCAATGCTTTCCTAGTTCCTCCACCCATAATAGTTGTTGGAAACAAGACTGATCTGCGTGACCACCCAGTCAATGAAGACGAGGACGAATTTGATCTCCCTGTATCTACAGAAGAGGCACGCGATTATTGCAATAAGCTTGCTATGACTCTTGGAGAAGGTGGGCAGCCACATCCATTGTATTTTATTGAAACCTCGACAATAACAGGACACGGGATTTCTGACTTATTGAACAAAATAGTAGAATTTTGGAATGCTAATGAACGACCGAGTATGCCTGCTACCGAGCAGCATGCTCCTACACCCTAGATTTCTCGTAATAATATACGGGACTATCACAAAACAGAAACAATCTGCATTAGCATTCACTGTACAATATTGTTAATTCAGACAATTATTCACCAACGAATAATTAATATAATCTAATATCACCTATTATATTGCCACGAGGAAGGCATGGTTGTCTAGGATATGCAGTTCCCCAGAACCAACATTGAGGTAAGTCTCAAAACCAATGGTATCTATCTTAGAGACCCCGCTACATCCCGAAGACTACGAATTACTGGCAGATCCTTCAAAGATGTCATGGAGGATGTGCAACGATTCATCTACATGAGAGGTTTTCAAGTTCCTCCATCAATTGTAAAATTCATGTTGAAACGAGTCGGTCTTCCTGACGTTGACGTTATACTTGAAAAGTCCGAACTAACTCCAGACGACCTACTTGAGCTTGAACATGCCCTAATGGTTTTAGATGAGCTAAAAGATGAATTTCTCTCTCCTTTGGGTGAAGCCAAAGAACTCCTTGATGATCTCGAAAGCAGTTTAGGAATACTCTCAACAGATCTTGAAGATTTGAAGACTGATGCACCGGCTCCTCAAGAATTGAGTATTTGGGATGTTCCTATCGACGATGAGGTACAGAGTCTTGTTTATTCTTTCCATCCTGAGAACATATCCACAAGCGTTTCTACACCACGTACTCAATCTTCTAATGATGCGAAACCAGTGAAGTTCATTTGGGATGATCCACTGATTGTTGAAGCAATCAAGAGTGAAACGGAAAAAGATGAATTACCTACTGAGCTAGTATCGGATCTCTTTGATTTGAAAACACTCTTCCTTGGTGAGGATGGAGTTGGAATTAACAGCATCTTGTTCGAGTGCAACCTAAAACTCGGAAATGATTATTCTTCTCTTAACCTACCTCCCACAAATCCCTATACATTCAGTAACATTGTTCAAGATGGTGACAACAATGTACGAATCGATGCTTGGACCTTTGAGAAGAGTATGGAGTTCAAGATTCCTAAGATAGAGTTTTACTC
>JBHLRT010000384.1:0-3248 GCA_048882305.1 Candidatus Thorarchaeota archaeon | reverse complement strand
CTTCACTGGGCACGATTCTCCTCTCTCAAACTTATTAGCTCATCCTCTCATTTGAACACCCCCCAGTTTGGATAATATTCACGGCTTGATGATAAGGATTATAAGGTAAGTCCAAGACGCGAACAAGCCTTAGACCAGTCAGATGAGGCTAGATATCATGTCTGAAGATTACAAACACATTGTCCGTATATCCGGAAGTGACATTGATGGGCAAGAGAACCTACTACAGGGACTTACCCGTGTTAAGGGCGTTGGCCTTAGGTTATCTCGAGCTATACTAACAAAGCTCGAAATGGACCCATCACAAAGGCTTGGCTTCCTAAAAGATGCAGACATCAAAAAGATTGAGAAAGTGATCAAGGACCCTGTTGCCTCTGATTTTCCTGACTGGTATATTAATCGTCCAAGAGACAGAATGAGCGGAAGAATGCTGCACTTGACTGGTTCTGATCTTGATTTCGCTCATAGAAACGATATTGACAGACTTCGTAGAATCAAGTCTTGGCGTGGAGTCAGACACTCACTGGGTCTCCGGGTCAGAGGTCAACACACTAGGACAACTGGGCGCGGTGGAATGGCTGTAGGAGTTTCGAGGAAGAAGTTAGCAAAGTAAATCTGGGGGAATGAATGATGGGAGATCCACGAAAGCAGAAAAAGAAGTACGTTGCACCTAAGAAGCCATTTGATAGCGATAGATTTGAGCAAGAACTCCAGATGGTTGGTATATATGGCTTGAGAAACAAGAAAGAACTCTGGAAACACAAAACGGAACTATCAAACTATCGTCGACAAGCTCGTTATTTACTTGCTCTTCCTGAATCTGAGAGAGAACATCAAGAACGAGAGCTGGTAAACAAACTGGTTCGCCTTGGAATACTCACTGCTGAACCTTCTCTTGACCATGTCCTAGACCTTACTATGGAGAATCTACTCGAACGACGATTACAGACTGTTGTTTTCAGGAAGGGACTTGCTAGCTCGATGCATCATGCACGGCAACTTGTTTCCCATGGACACATCGCTCTTGATGCTGCTCGGGTCAACACACCTCAACGACTGATTACTGTTTCAGAAGAGGACCGTATTCAATACACTGCTAAATCTGCGCTTAATGATTCATCACATCCTGCAAGGATTGCAGCATCTGATGCAGCCATGCGAGCATCTGCTGAGAGCCTCGAGAGTGCTGATGACTTCGAACGTCCAAAGAGGTCTGCTGAACCTGTGACAAATGAAGACTTTGAATCTGAGGAAGATGATAATAATGAGTAAGGACGACCGCGACAAATGGGGTGTTGCACACATCTATGCCTCATACAACGATACGATAATCATGATAACCGATATCACTGGAGCAGAAACTCTTGCCAGATATTCTGGTGGAATGATGGTCAAGGCTGACAGAAACGAGTCATCTCCTCATGCTGCGATGCAGGCTGCTTTTCAAGCCGCTCGTGAAGCGAAGGACAAAGGCATCTATGGTATCCATATCCGGGTACGAGCTCCAGGTGGTCATGGTCCCAAAACTCCTGGACCTGGTGCACAAGCTGCAATTCGTGCCCTTAGCAGAGCTGGCTTACGAATCGGGATTATTGACGAAGTCACACCAATGCCTCATGATGGTACACGAAAACCTGGTGGTCGTCGAGGCCGAAGAGTCTAGATCATTTCAGTGGTTATACCATTTTATTATAAGGTGTCTTGGAGAACCACTGTTCATCCTATCATTTCGAGCATAAGGTCTTGTTAGATGTCTCTGTGCACGTTCTGGTGGAAGGTAGATTCCAGGTTGAAGGTCCCTCAGTTCGGGTGTTTCGATTTTGTCAATCTCTCTATCCTTAAAACCACACTTCACACATTTGTATCCCTGCTCACTTCCAGCACTCTTCATCCTCTTTCCACATTGAGGGCAGATAGGATTGGAAACCTTTGATACTTTGGCTAACTCTATGATCTCTAGACCTTCTATGTTTAGTGTGAGACCATGTGTTCGAGATTTTGGACGTACTCCTGCATGTACATTTACTAAATCACCGATTCTCAGTTTCATTATCAAATCTCGAAACTCTCCGGCAGGCTCGTATGCTGCACAATCAATCTTTTGAGCATCATCCTCGATGCTGAAAATTGTGTGACCTCCTTCAATCATCCGAGGGTGACTCTTTACTTTCCCGGCGACTATTGCCGTCATGTAAGGCCTTAGATTTCTGATGTCTACAAGATGTGTGAGATGCTCTCCTGTTCCCTGATTTGATCTGAATACCATCCATCGGTCAACATCTTGCTTACTTTTGACGAACGTGGCTGCCTCAATAACAGACTCAGGAGTCTCTCCACGAACACCGAAGAGCACGGGGTCTCTTCCATGTGGTTCAATCATTATCCTGTTCGTCAACGTATCTATATTGGAAAAGACGAGATTGTTCATTTTTTGGTTCATGGTTAAAACTGAATCAACATCAACTCCTCGTTTGCTTCCGCAGTCACTCAGAGAACGATATGCAATGAACTCGTATGTGTGGTCATCTTGAAGAGTATTACCAACTGCTGAGAGTGCTCCAATGAGACCTCTTCCATTCCCTCTAGAGAAGTATGTGATACTGTTTCTTTTAATGGTCCTCATTGCTAACTCAATAGGAACTACACGCCACATTGCAAGTTTCGCGAGTTGAGAAACTTGCGGGGGTATTTCAGCACTCAATAAGACTACACCGGGATTTGTGTTTGGGTACTCATCTACGACATAATCAAGAACGAGTTCTTCAATCATTGGAATAATTGAATTCATGCCATTTGAATTAATCATAAAACGAAGTGATACTGCACCATTTCCTCTTGTTCTATAGGGGATGTTTGGATTTAGTCTAATTAGATTTGGATAATCGACCCACTGCACATCCCACTTTTCAAGTCGTTCTACAACGATACTGGCAAAGTGGGTAGTGCACTTTCCATCTGGACTATCGATGTCGTCCATTCCAATGTGAATCAGGCTCTTACTCATTCGTCACTCTTCCAGCAAATCTCACATAATGTTGATTCGTTCACTTTGATTCCATGATCTTCACATACCAGTTTTCCGCATTTGTTACATGCTCGAGACGCCAAGTATTCTTCACAAATCTGGCACTTTGCCTCGTGACAATTGTTACACAGCTTTTCCTCTGCGACAAAACATTCGTCACAAACATTAGCGCTACACATCTTACAAAAATGAAGTTCTACCTCTGTTCGAGTGCAAATCTCAC
>JBHLRT010000383.1:0-3253 GCA_048882305.1 Candidatus Thorarchaeota archaeon | reverse complement strand
TACTCAGAACACGTCCTGTGTCTTGGAACGTTTCTCCATGTGCAAGCTGTAGAGCAGTCGATCCGTGTGAATATGAGAATCCCCCAAGCTCTGACATTGCAGATTCAAATGAGATCTGTGTTCGAGTGGATGGATTCATGTATATCTGAACCAGACGTTTGCCTGGAATTGTATGTCGCGGTCTAGCCTTTAGCTCCACGCTCATATCAACAATCTTCAGTAATTCTTCAGGAGTTAAGTCATGTAGAGTGAGAATATCTCTTCCTTCTAATGTCAAGTTGGCTCACCATCGAAAGTTTTGGCTGCTATCGAATCATATCCAAATCCGTTCTTGATTTTTGGAATATGTTCTTGATTATGCTGTCAATTATGGAAGGCTTTTATAGATGTTATTGTCGAGATGCATTAGGGTGTCCTTATGAAGTTCACATCTGATGAAAGTATGAAGAAATATCAGAAGTATCTCATGACCAAACTGAGTCCCAAGCTTCAACCTATGTTCATAGAACGTGGTGAAGGCTGTAAGCTTTGGGATCTTGAGGGTAATGAATACCTTGACTGTTGGGCTGGTGTTGCTGTAATGAACATCGGGCATTCCCATCCAGCAGTCACAAAAGCAGTCCAGGAACAGGTTGGAAAGCTAGTTCATGTCTGTAATATGATTTATCCAAGTCATTTGTCGTCCGAACTAGGAGAGCGTCTTGCTAAGGTGACTCCTGGAGATCTCGCTTCTACATTCTTTGCTAACAGCGGTGCAGAAGCAGTGGAATGTGGTCTAAAGGTTGCTCGTAAGTTCACAAAGAGACATGAGATTATTGCTCTTCAGAAATCATTTCATGGTCGAACCATCCATACTTTGTCTGCAACTGGAATTGCAAGTCGTCGCAGCTACGACCTGGGACCATACGTTGGTGGTTTTGCTTTTGCTCCCTCGCCTGATTGTTATCGCTGTTCTCTTGGGCTTGAATATCCGTCATGTGGATTACAATGCGCAAAAATGATCGAGGACGTGATTCAGCTAGGTTCATCGGGTGATATCGCAGCTTTCATAGCTGAGCCAGTGCAAGGAGAAGGAGGAATCATCACTCCCCCACTAGACTACTTCAAGGCAGTGAAGAAAATCCTTGACAAGTACGATATTCTCTTCATGGCAGATGAAGTTCAGACTGGATTTGGCCGTACTGGCAAGATGTTTGGCATTGAGAACTTTGGCGTCAATCCGGACATTATGTCAATGGCGAAAGCCATTGCAGGAGGTCTTCCAATGGGTGCATGTATTGCCAGAAAAGAGATTGCCGACAGCTTTGGAGCCAGTGACCATGCCACAACTGTTGGAGGCAATCCTCTCTGCTGTGCTGCAGCTCTTGCAAATTTGGATGTGATGGAGAATGAGGGTCTTGCAGATCAAGCAGCTGAAAAAGGCAAGTACATGATGAAACGTCTGAATGAGATTACAAAAGACGTCGTCTTCGTTGGGGATGTGCGTGGACTAGGTCTGATGATTGGAATAGATTTAGTCAAAGATCCGAAGACACGAGAGCCGGATGCTGAGTTAGCAGGTCGAGTTCGAGAGAGCTGCCGAAAACAGAATGTGCTTGTGGGAATTGGTGGAGCCTATGGTAATGTAATCCGATTTCAACCTCCATTGGTAATTACTGAGGATGAAATGGAACAAGCTCTAACTGCACTTACAAACGCATTCAAAGCTGAGAAATGAACCTGTGCTCATGAATTTAGACAGTTTCCCTATTGATTGGATACTCACGAAATCTGATCAATAGGGACATCTCTTCATTTTTGATATGCACTGAAAGATAATCTAAGATGTCCTTAATTCTACTTTGAATTCATGAAAATAAAAATTAGAGGGAGGATATCATCCTCCCAATATTTCTGAATTTTATGCTGGTGGAATCTCTTTGTAGGCTAGATCAATGTCTATACCTTGAGATTTCCTATAGGCTCTCACGATGAAATACAGTATAAAGCCCGCAATGAATAGCGCCGCCATGAATCCCATTGAAAATGGACTAGCCATTCCTAACTCAGGAATTGTCACGTAGAGGTAGAGGAAATAGCTTAGCCACAAGGCCCCTAAGACACCAAAGAGGCTTACCAATGGCAAAGGTCCTAACTTCCATTTCGCAGCTGGAGACGATTCGTAGATCGCCTTTGTCGATGAACGGAATGGAAAGACGATGCCTGCAATACATGTCAGCAACTGAGCAGATACTGTCACAAAGACAACTGATGTTATCCAGTCACCTGTTCCTGCTACGTAAGTCATCAAGATAATCCAAATCTCTGTGACAATTGATAGTAGGATGATTGCGACATATGGTGAGTTGAATCTCTTATCAACACGTGAAATCGCACTTGGTAGCACCCTGTCAAATGACATAGCGAACAGATAACGTGTGTTGCCCAACAGAATTCCTGGCATATAGAGGTACATACTACACAAAGCTCCGAACAACAACAATCCTTGGAATAGAGGATTGGGCAGTAATATCGCCACCAACGTACTTAGGTATGGTTCAGAGCCAAATGCTTCAGCCGTAGGCGTCCAATTCCAGAAGTGCCATGCCAGAGAGCTGACGAACTCCTGACTGAAGGCACCAATCATGGTTGCAGCGAGAAGCACCCAAACTACGGTGATAAGGATTGAAGCACCAACAACTTGAATTGTTGTTAACTTCAGATTTCCTGCGCTTTTTATTTCGCCGACGTTCGTTATGCCCCAATAGGCATAACTAAGATTTCCTGCAGCCATACCCATCATGCTTAGAGTTCCTACCAAGCTAAATGTAGCAAATGGATTGAATCCTCCTGCTTGGGCTGTAGATATTATGTCCGAATACATTCCTGTGTTTCCAGTAACAGTTTCAGCAAATTGGTTGAATGCTGCTTCAAATGTTGCATTTGTTGTTAGTCCGAGAGTTATGAGTGTAATTCCCAGACTTATGACGACAAAAATGAAAAGAAGCTTCTGAAGCTTCGCGTAAAACCGCATTCCCAGCATCACAACGATTGCTGTGAAAATAACCATTATTGTCGCAACTAACACAGTTCCAGTATTGCTTGCCATGAATGCTGCTATATTGAAATAGCCCGCATCACCACTTACTAAACCTGCTACTGTCATAGTTGGTGCTATACCCACGTTCGCAATGGCCCATCCATTCCAGTAGTTCCATGAAACTGTGAAAAAGATATAGATCAGCATGATTGGATAGCTGAGTGCTGGATGTAG
>JBHLRT010000382.1:0-3253 GCA_048882305.1 Candidatus Thorarchaeota archaeon | reverse complement strand
GTTCAATCCCACGTTCAGAGTAATATTATTCACATCCGTAGCAAGAACATTGTCCACATAAATGGACAGAGTCACGTTGCTATATGGCGACTCAATTCTCACAGGTATGTTACCCTCTCCAGAAATAGTATCATGCGGCGAAAGTTCTGTTACGAAGAGTCTGACATTATCAAGAAAAATCAGCTCTCTTTGTATTGAGTTGGATTCTCCTTCTGGAGTAAACACAATGATGCCTATGATATGGTTTCCGTTCTCATATCTGCTCGAATTCAGTGAATAATTACCTTCACCAACAGGAACCAGTGTTGCATTGAATTCAGGGACTATCTGGCCGTCTACTGTGATGTTAAGATAAACCTCTGAATATGTTGAAGAAATATTGAGCAAGAGGTCTGTAACTCCATGGATGGTTTCTAGTTCTCCTGGTGATATCATCTCAACACTTGGAGCTGCATGATTATTCACAAGAAATTCTACATAGTACAAGGTGGATGCATATACTGGTATCACATTGTACTCAAGAACAATTGTGAAATTTAGGAGACCCTCTGGCAATCCAGTTGTGTTTACTTGAATAACCTGCTCTCGAATACCAATCGTAGTCTTGTTGTAGTCTGATTGAATTACTCCTTCAACGTAGAGGGTTAGATTGAGAGGACTATAATTAGAACCAATCATAAGAGTCAGGTTGAATACCCCTGACACCGTAGATCCATATGCTGGTGATTGATGGTCAATAGCAATTGGTTGCCCATCGTTGTCAACCAGATATTCAAGGTAATATACATAGGAGAAGGTTGTGGCAAGAACATTGTACTCAAAGACGAATGTGAAATTATCATATCCCTCCCATAGCACACTAGTGTCCACTATGACACTGAAATCACCGGAACCTATCAACTCGGGATTATATGGTGCATATGGAACTCCGTCTATTATGAGAGTAAGGTTGAGATTACCATAGTCATGAGTTACATTGAGGTCAATACTCTCAATTCCGCTCAGCGTACTCCCATTTGCAGGAGTGTAGAGTGACACTGCGAAGTTGAATCCATTATTATCAACAAAGTAGAGCAGGTAGTAAGTTTCCTTTTCTGCAAGATATTCAAAGAAGAGCGTGAAGTTCAGCATTCCCTCAGATTGTGTTGTGGAATCAACTGTTACAGCCTGAGCGCCTGTCGTCAGATTTGCCTGATCATATCCACTATAGACTGAACCCTCAATAAGGAGAGTAAGGTTCACACTAGAGAAATCAGATGTGATAACGATGTTAATATCAAAGGTTCCTGATACCGTACTCCCATTTGCTGGACTAGTCAAGGCAATCGAAATATTTGGAGAATCGTAACCGGAAACTATTAGGTTTTCAGTTGGTGTGATCAGGCTTGGGTCATTCTTTGTAGCAATTTGTGAATGCATTTGAGTTTGCGCTGCTCCAACAAACATCATTGTCACAAATAAGAGCGCAAACAATTTAGTCGTACTTCTCATTCTATAGCCTTCCTGATACCCAATAATCTGATTTCGGGCGGTTAAGGCCCCCGAGAAGTTGTACTGCTTTTAAGGCTAGCGCCAGTCGCATGGATGTACTGGTCTGATTAATCTTGATTGCCACTATTAGACTTTTCAGAAGCTCGGTAAATAAAGAGAAGTCCAGTTCCTGCTAGATATCCGCCAATGAGTGAGAATACAACTAGTAGTAAGCCTCCTACAATGAATGTTTCAGCCCGAATAACGGTCCCCATAGCAACTGCACAAGCGACTGAAAGCATTATGAATACCATTCCATACGCGCATACTGCAGGCGCATTTTGACTTTCAGTACGTGTCAAGAAACTCCACGTATTTCAGTTTCTCTTTCCCTGATATATGTGATTTTCTTTTCATTTCTCCACTTTTTCTTGGAACATGTAATCTTATTAATACGAACGAGTAACCGGAGAACTCAGTTTGGTGGTGTCCCCTCCTTGACTGTTGATGAGAATAAAGCACCCTTGATTAAGATCTGGTCCCCATCTGATACACTCTCAGAGCGTGTTCGGAAACTTCGGGAGCAGTTCTATTCTTTCAATGACCGCGAAATTACAAATGAGCCTTACGCTTTTACGACCGGTACTGATTGGGATGAAGTATATTCTGTTCATGACTGGGCTAATGAACCCGCCATTTACCCGTTCATGCCATCAATCGACCAGACTCTAAAAGCCATGGCCGTAAAAGTGGACTTACCTGATGGATATTGGCGAAAGGGATTGGCAATGCGCCGTGCAATCTTCTTCCATGATGTTATGACTAAGTATATGCCAATAATAATCTTGGATGGTGAGCTCGTTGTAGGATTCAATTTCAACACTGCTCTCTCCAAATCTCTCAACAAGTCAGAAACCAAGACACGTAACAAAGAGATGGATGCTTATTTTAAGAAAGCCTCAAGATTAAACGAAAAAGGATTTGGTACAGCATCCTCAGTGGGTGGTCATCTCATACCTAACTATGCTAAAGTAATGAAGATTGGTATGAAAGGACTTGCAGATGAATATAGAGAGATTTTGAAAGGTGACCTCACACCAGAGCACCAACAGTTTGTTGAGTCATTAATTCTCAGTTGCGAAACAGCAAGAGATGTTGGACTTCGATATGCGAACAAAGCAGCAGAACTAGCTACAACAGAAGAAGATTCGCAACGTAAAGAAGAGCTCATGAGGATTGCTGAAATGCTTGAACGCGTTCCTTGGGAAGCACCAACATCATTTTGGGAAGCCCTGCAATCTCTATGGATTGTGCACATGCTTGTCATGGCTGCTGAATCTTACCCCGGTGCAGGTTTGTCACATGGTCGTTGGGATCAATACATGTACCCATTCTATAAGAAAGACATTGATGATGGAAAACTTACCCGTGAGGAAGCAAAGGAACTACTAGAATGCTATTGGATAAAGCACAACTATGTCTATGACTATCAAGGTCGCTTAGGAATCAACCAAGGAATCAATTCAAGTTTCGGTCAATTAATCACATTGAGTGGATGTGGCCCCAATGGCGAGGATTTGACGAATGACCTCACATGGCTTGCTCTTGAAGTCATCGAAGAGATGAACATGTTTGAACCTAAACCAAACATCCGTTTACATAAAAACACTCCACAGGAATTCCTAGTTCGTGTAGCAGAGATTGTTTCACGAGCTCAAGGGTCGCCGTTCCTGATGAATTTTGATGAGCATAGTATTGATGGGCTTGTTTGGCAAGGTGTTCC
>JBHLRT010000381.1:0-3263 GCA_048882305.1 Candidatus Thorarchaeota archaeon | reverse complement strand
ATTTGAAGTGGCAGATCGTGTCTGATGACGTGACGGTACGGTTCACAGCATATGAGATTGAGGCTCTTGTCGCGGGATTGCACAATGGGATCCTAGATGTCCTAATGGATGTTGTGAAGAGCTTTGGTGCGGATGATGTATCAGATATCAGGGTTAAGAGTCAATTGAAACGCGTCGAACAAGATGCAACAGACATTTTTGGTGAAGACAAATCAGCAAAAGGTTTGGTGAGAGACATCGCAAAAAGAGCAAGGAAAATAATTGGGATTCAAGAACACGCAGATGAACGCGCAAACAACTTTATCGACATGTGCAACTATGTATATTCCAAATTGAACACAGAATACATTGAGCCCTTATTCGACCTATTTTCGAAAGTATATGTAGTTCAGACCTGAGTCCAATAACTAGTGTTCACCTTCAACAAGCTCTATGATGTAGTGGTCTTTGGTAAACAAAAAGCAGATCTTTCGATTATCAAATAGTGGTGCTTCAACAGGTTTGGAAATTACAATAGCTCCACTCTTGCGAGCATGATCCTTCGCCTCTTCAATATCAGACACCGTATAGCAGAGATGATAAAGAGCTTGACGTTTCTTTAGAAGATCGGTAACCGGAGAATCTTCCGTCAGTGGTGAGATAAGTTCAATCTTCACAGGAGCGTCTTCGGATGTACCCATGAGTACCACTCTGACCTTCTGAGTTTGATCATCTACAACTGGCCCAAGTTGTTTGAATCCAAAGAGCTTTTCGTGATTTTTTATACCCTGTTCGATGTCCTTAACGATGATACCAATGTGACTAAGCTTCATCGACTCACCTGATTGGTGGTTTCTACTATTTCGCATAAGTGTTATTCTATAAATCGATAACGGAATGCGTGTCGTAATCCTTTTGACAGAGACTAGTTAGCCTGAATATGCCTAAATTATGGTGGAGATTGTGTCAGGTTCAAGCTATATTGCACAATTGGGGAAGAAATATGGTCTAGGCGCACCTAGACAACTATACCGTATGTTAATGCTTCACCGAACATCATTTCATAATATACTAGAGAACATATTCGCGACTCTTGACGAAGTAAATGGAACTTTTGCATTTCCAACTGTGGCAGCAGTCGCGAAGATGAAACCCGACCTCGTCCGGAGTATAGAGAAAGAAGGTCATGAAGTAGCAAGTCATGGATTTAACCATGTGAGGTATCCCACAATCTCTGCCAAAGCAAGAGAGCGCGATCTGATTCTAAGTCTTCAGGTATTCAAGAAACTAGGAATCAAGATTTCTGGATTTAGAGCCCCGTATGATAACTATCCTGATGATATGCCAAGTCTAATTGAAAAAACAGGACTCATTTGGGATGGTGGTTTTGGGTATCGTCCTCAGTATAGAGAGATGACACATTTCTTTCACGTAGATATTGAGAATCAGAAATCACAGGTGACATATATCCCTCTCAATAGGTGGAGTGATGACTACATGATTGATAGAAAGGGGATGGGACCAGATGCAATATCTCGAGTCTTGAAGAGAGAGGTTTCGAAAGTGGCGTCCAAACATGGTGTAATTATGTTTGACCTTCACCCCATACGAATGGGACAGAGTAAATATGTAGGATGTATCAGAGATGTCATCGAACATTCGAACAGTATTGGTGGTTGGTGTACAACTCCCAGAGAGGCTATTCAATATTGGAATGCGCATTCTAAATGGAAAGGGGATAGTGAGTTCTGTATCCTATTAACAGGCGATATTGATAATTGGGTTTTTTCAGATTACTTGAGACGCGTCTTGTGGAAAAGGATGAGAAGGTGATATACTATGGGAAAACTGCTTGGTAGATTTCTTCGTATCTTAGCTTGGGTAGCACCGTTCTATCAGTTTCGGGCAAGTGTTTATCGAAGATGTGGTGTAAAGATTGGGAAAGGAGTCTATATGGGATTTCAAGTTCTGATAGATGGTGAATATCCCGAATATATTGAGATTCAAGACTGGGCGAGTATCGGACCTGGTGTAAAGATTATGGCACATTCAGGAGCCAGTCCATATCACCAACGGAGGCGTATCTTTCACGAAGGACCAAAGAAAGTTGTAATTGAGAAAGGTGCTTGGTTAGCAACCGGTGCTATCATCTTACCCGGAGTTACAGTTGGAGAAGGAGCGATTGTGGCTGCAGGAGCAGTAGTAAGTAAAGATGTACCTCCACTTTCAATGGTAGCTGGAAATCCTGCACGGATGGTTCAAAAACTTGACCCTCAGAAGAACTAAGAAGAGAGTTTTGCAGATAGAACCTTCTTTATGTCACCAACAGTCCAAAGCTCAACGACTTCATCATCCTCAAAGAAAATCTCGAACTCATTCTCAATTTCGCTAACAACAACCAAGTGTGCCATTGAGTCCCAAGGTTCGAAGTCTTTCCGTCTAAGATCATCAGTTATCTTGTCCTTATCGATAAGGAACACCTTCGACAAGATGTCCAGAAGTTTGTCCTCAAAGTCTGCCATTGTCTATTCCTCTTGTAGCTCTATGTAGTCAGGAACCTCAACGGTATCAGTTTCTAAGTTGAGTACCCAAGTAGTTCCGTTGTTATCAGTTTCTGCAAGCAGTCGGAATCCATGTTTTTCATATATGTTTGCAGCAGGTGCATTCTTCTTCGTTGGAATATATTCTCCAATTATCTTCGTGGCTTTTGCAGTACGAGCGTCTGACACTATCTTTGCGAGTAATGCTGTTTCAACTGAACGTCCGATAACTCTGCAACTCATGAGCAATGTGTCAATCCACCAATCTGTATCCTTGATTTTGATAATAGCTACGCCCACGACACCTTCATCACCAAACTTGTCGGTGACAGCCATGCTGTAAACTATCGCATCGTCAGATTCGCGGAAACTCTGAATATCTACAGCAGTATGTCTTCGTGTTGTTAGGTTGAATTGGTTTGTTTTGCCTATAAGCTGTACAACTCGAGGAGTATCAAAATCATTCACAGGTTGAATCTTCACCTTTAGATCTAAAGTTCTGAGAAAGTCTTCTATTGATGTGGCACTCTGTTCGAGTTCAGTTCGCTTTCGCTTTCCAGCATACATCTCTCCTCTGACAAGGTCTTCCTTTGTGAGCGACAAAACATCAAACACCTTGAGATTCTCCAAAGTTTCTCGATAGAGTCGAGGATTTTTTGGCAGCTCAACTACAAGAACCTCAGGAAGAGTCTGAGAAACTTGTGCACGTTCCACCGGATTGTCATCAAAAAACACTATACTGTC
>JBHLRT010000380.1:0-3273 GCA_048882305.1 Candidatus Thorarchaeota archaeon | reverse complement strand
CAATCCCTGTGAGGAGCGCAACTCTTTCAGCACTCTGTTCTTCAGCGGGATAAATTACTGTTGAATCCATATTATCGGATCGTTGAGGTACAACAATATCACGAACCCCCAAACCTTCACCATCTCGAAGGTTATAGAGAGTTATCAATAACTCATGATTATTCTCGCATTTGACAATTAGAGTTGGCGATCGACCTTCATTAATTATCCGCGCTTTAACAGAAGCAGCCTCAGCTTCACTCATTTGGACTAATGCGTTGCCTTTGCATTCTGGACATTTAAAACGGATTTCCATTATAGCGCGTTCCCGGACTTGGTCCCGCTGCGTTTTCCACAAATTAATTACTTAAGCTTAGCTTGTAGAAAGTCTTGGATTCAAGGCAATATTAAAACGAATCTAAATCGAATGAGATTCCAATTTTACTGCTGTAACCTAATCCTTATGTTGGAAAAATCTAGTGGATTTGATTACAGATGGATTTTGATGAGGACTCTTTATGACTGTCGAAGATGTTAAGCGGACAGATAGTGGTCCGGCGTTAATGCTTGCAAATGAGGCTGTTGTGAGAGGCGCATTAGAAGCAGATGTCAAGATTGTCGCATTCTATCCGGGGTCTCCGACCTCAGAGATTCTTGATACATTTGGTGATGTCATGGAGCATTTTGGAGATTATAAGATGCACATCTCCTCAAACGAGAAGGTGGCTTTAGAAACTGCTGCAGGAGCATCCATGGCTGGTATGCGTTCTTTCGCTTCCATGAAAAGTGTTGGAATGAATGTAGCTAGCGACTCCATGTTCTCTATAGGATACACAGGTCTCAATGCGGGATGTGTTGTTCTTATAGCTGATGATCCTTATGCCCATTCCTCACAATCAGAGGAAGATGGAAGATTCTATGGAGAAGCAGCTTATGTTCCTATGATTGAACCAGCAACAGCTCAAGAAGCTCTGGATATGACCAAATGGGCATTCGAGGTTTCTGAGAAACACAAGACCTTAGTTATTATTAGAACAACAACCAGAGTTAACCATCAAAGAGGGATGGTCAATTTGGGAAAGCTCAATCGGACACCATTCAAGAAGAACAAATGGCAAGATGTCAAGGGTCAATACTTTACTGTTGGATCAGTTGCTCGTGCACTTAAGGCAAAGCTCCTTGAAAAGAAGGCAGCTCTTCAGAGAGATTTTGAAAAGACAGACTTCAATAAAGTTGTACCAGGTAGCGGAAATGTGGGGATTCTAACAGCGGGTGTGTGTTTCCTTCATGTAAAAGAAGCAATGCAAAATCTGCAAGTGGAACTACCAACGTTCAAACTAGGAACTCTCTTTCCACTACCAGAGAAAAAACTTGCTGAATTCATCAAATCCCTTTCAACATTAATTGTGGTTGAAGAACTTACACCTTATCTTGAAACACGAATTGCAGCTCTAGCTCACACTGTGAATCCCTCACTCAATATTGTTGGAAAGAGAAGTGGTCATTTCTCAGAGATGCTGGAATATAATGTTCCAATAGTTGAGAAAGTGCTTGCTGAAGTGATTGACAAGAAAATTAGTATGGACTATGATTCGATTCTAAAGAAAGCTGAAAAGCTGAAGGCGATACTTCCTCAGAGACCTCCAATCTTTTGCCCTGGATGTCCACATCGAGGTACGCTTTGGGCGTTTCGACAAGCGCTCCAACAATTAAGGATTCGAAATAATATTGTCTTCAATAATGATATTGGTTGCTACTCGATGGCTTTCCTTCCTCCGAATGAGTTCTCAGACTCTATGTTGGCTATGGGAGCTTCACTTGGGATTTCTGCAGGGATGGAAATGGCACTGGAAGACAAGGTAATTGCAATGGTTGGAGATAGTACACTATACCATGCAGCACTACCAGGGATTGTCAACCTTATCCATCACAACTCTAACGTAACCCTATTTGTTTTGGATAACTCAGTGACTGCTATGACTGGACAACAGGCAAATCCCAATTCCCCATACGATGCAGGCGGCATCCCAGCCAGGAAAATAAACATGGAAAAGATGTTCGAGGCACTCGGAGCAGATAAGATTGTGATCATAGATCCGTACGAAACTCGGGATTGTATCGGTAGCATTAAAGAGGCAATAGAAGCGGATGGATTCAATGTTATTATCTCGCGTCGCGAATGTGCACTCTATGGAGATCGTGAAAAGAAGAAACGCGGCGAGAAGATCATTCCAAGCGAGAATGTGAAAGACACTTGCAGAGGAATCTATACCTGTGTCAGGGAGTTTTACTGCCCAGCAATCACAATAGATGAATCTGATGCAAAGATGATCATTCAAAGAGACCTTTGCGATGGATGTCTAGAGTGTAGACAGGTTTGTCCTACTAATGCACCACGTCATTTGGAGGTGGAGAAATGAGTAATTCAAATGACACATTCAACATCATTTTCGCAGGAGTTGGTGGACAAGGACTGATGCTCCTCTCAGCAATTTTGGGAAAGGCGGCTGTAGATACCGGCCTCAAAGTTATGACTGGGGAACAGCATGGCCTCTCTCAGCGGCAAGGCTCAATATACGTCCATTTTAGAATCGGAGAGCCAATCTCGCCCTTAATCCCATACGGAAAAGCAGACATGATGATTGCCATGGAAGCAACAGAAGCTTTGAGATATATCGAATATCTCAAGGAGGATGGTGTGGTCATTATGAGTAACCGAATCATGCCATCGGTGACTGAAACTGAGCAGGTAGCTCTTGATAAAGAAAAGAAGACCAAATATCTTGCAGTGGAGGAGATTGAGAAACAGCTTAGAAAAGTAACAAAGAATGTGGTTCTTCTAGATTCGCTTGCATTAGCAAACCAAGCTGGAAATGCGAGAACAGAGAACTCAGTTCTTATTGGTGCAACTATAGCATGCAAAGATTTTCCAATTCCGGCCGAATAAGTCAGGAAAGCAGTACTTGCACTTGTACCTCCTAAGACCAGAGAGGCAAACTCTAGGGCATTCGATCTCGGTAAAGATGCAGGAAGCGTTTGTCTAGAGGCATGAACGGACTGCTTTATGCTTTAGACTCAATCTCAGGAGATGGGTTCATCAATCATCCGTTCAGGCAACCCTGCATCCTTCAGTATTGAAACGACCTCAACACGATCGAAATGTTTCAGGAGTGACTGGACATATTGTTGCAGTGTGTATTTTATCTCACTATAGAGTGGTCTAGAGTCAAGAAGTATCACATCAGATATTTCTCGTAGTTCTTTCTTCGAGTAGTCTCCATCCATCACCATTTG
>JBHLRT010000379.1:0-3277 GCA_048882305.1 Candidatus Thorarchaeota archaeon | reverse complement strand
GATGGGGGATAGATGGGCTGTTGTGTTCAAAAAGAAGCAATAAAACACAAGAACAAAAACTCTCTTTATTCCTGCCAGGGATTAGAAGTTGCTTCAGTTGCTGAAGTGGATTTCCCCACCAACGCGCAAATAAAGAAATTCCAAAGTTGCTCTCATTGACTCCGAGCTTCTCTAATTCGATTAGAAATAAGTTCCAGTTCATGCTCCTTGCACTCAGATATCCTCAGTCATCCACATATTCGTCTTTGGAAACCATTGTAAAAGAAGGAGCGGAACTGGTCCATCAATCCCGCCAAAACAGACCAGAGTATCAAGGTGAGCACTAGATGGTTATCCTCCAAAGATGAAATGGAACACATTATCGAGCGCCATCATGATTACAAATCCAATCATGATTCCCCATGTGGCAACACGTGCATTCTCAATTGAATGACTCTCTGGAATCATCTCATCTCCTACTACAAATATCATAGCCCCTGCGGCAAAAGCCAGTCCATATGGCAACAGAAAGACCACAAAAGAAACAATCGACACTCCTAGAAGCCCCCCAATAGGTTCCACAAGTCCTGTTGCCAATGCAAGCAAGCCAGCTTTCCCTCTCGGATACCCTTCTCTCACCAAAGGTGCAGCTACAGCGAGTCCTTCAGGAATATTCTGTAATCCGATTGCTATTGCAACTGGGACTCCTGTTAATGGGTCTTGCACACCAAACGCAACTCCGACAGCTAAGCCCTCTGGAAAATTATGGATAGTGATCGCAAGGATGAGAAGCCAGACTCTCGCCATCTTCGATGAAGGGCCCTCTTCTCCTTTCTCGAAATGAGCATGAGGGATATATTTGTCAGCGAGATGTACAAATGCGCCTCCTAATGTAAAACCAAGTGCTACAACCGTTACTACTTCAGTCCAGCCACTCAAGCTATCCAGTGCTGGGACTAAGAGACTGAACGCAGAAGCTGCGAGCATCACTCCCGCAGCAAAACCAAGCATGATGTCAAGAGTCCTTCTACTAAAGTCACTCTTCAGAAAGATTGGAATTGCTCCCGTTCCTGTTGCCGCACCTGCAATCAGACTTGCAGTCGCTCCCATTATGATAGGATCATTGAAGAGCTGCATAGAGAGAGTGACACGTTATCATATACTTAAGCCAACCGTTCCATGATTATGGAGAGTGTCAAAATGGGTCAAGGCATTGCTGATAGAGGGTTTACGAACCATCTTCTCAGACATTGCCTTAATTGTGAAAATCCATTTCGCTTCAGCGTCTGACTTTCTGCAGCACAAAAAATACTACAAGAATGCCAATGACTGCAGTAACTCCTACAAGACCGATTAACAAGTAATCCACCTCAGGAGTATAAGAAGCCCAAGATACTTGCGTATGAGTCGTGTTTAATTGGTCAATGTAGTTAACCTCTATTTCTATGCCATCGACGCCCCTAGCTTCAAAGTCCGAGAAAACAACATACCATACCGACTCGTAAGGAACAGTGAAATTAAACTCTTCACCCAAAGTAGTGTTTCTATAATTATAACGAACAGAAGTTTCATGTAATTTCCACGCGGTATAATTACTCTCATTGCAAATGAAGAACTCAATATCATTGGTGGTCACAAAAGAACCTTCTATTCTCCAACCAGCTTCTGCATTTCCATATACTGCATAGATTTCACCTGGAACTAGGCTCTTCTCCACAGTGAATGCCTGACTAGCTACAGGTAGTAGAAACAAGACGATGAGTGCAATAACACTCAATTCTTTCTTATTCATAACAATTCCCACAGAAAACAAACATTTGAGAAATCTGATTCAGACAGAATCAGTACATCTTGTTCGAATTTGTTGTCAGTTATATAGATTTAGAAATGGAGAAACGGTAAACGCGGTATGAAGTTAGCTAGTTTGGTTTTGGAAGTATCTCATCATAATTGACAGCAGGAATCTCTTCACTCCTTCTTGATATCCAGACTACAAGAAGACAAAGGACTGGAGCTACAAAAAGGAGTCCAATGGTTGTTGGGGTCCATAGTCTAGTCTGAGAAATCCATGCGACCTCTGTTTGTACAATATCAAATTGGTCAATGAAGTAGAGTTCTGCTTCTAGGTTATTACTTCCCTGTGATTTAGAATTATAAAACACGACATGCCATGTTGAGTCATAGGGAATAGTGAAGTTGAATGTCTGACCTGTGGTACTTTCGTTATGTTCCTGAAGTAATACACTCTGGTGTTTCTTCCAGTTGGTGTAGTTGCCTTCATCACAGATGAAAAACTCGACATTATTATTGGTTGAGAAAGAGCCCTCTATTCTCCAACCCACGTTTGCTTCTCTATATACAGAATAGAATTCACCAGTACCAAGGTTTCTATCTATACTAAAAGCTGGGATCAATGCGGGTAGAAGAAACACGACCAAGAATAGAACACAGCTCAGTAGTTTCTTACGCAATACAACCCCCACATGATATACCTCAATTTTGCATATCTGGTTTGTCTTTTCAGGAAGCGAATGATAGATCCGGTGCGAGCTGAGCATCTGCTTATTAGAACATGAATTCCAGATAGTATAAAGGTCAGTGAAGGTATTGAACCGATTATCAAAGATATAGCTAGTTAGCCTGCAGAAACCCAGAAACATGGTTGAATTAGGTTACACGACTAGTATGGATTGTGAAAATGCAATGAATAGCGAAACTAACAGCTTCTCATGGAAAGGACTAGCTGCACTCATAGTAATTCTCATCATCGTGAGTATTATCGCTTTCTTATTGTCCAGCATAGAGGGTTTTCTTGCAGGTGTTATTGTCATCTTCATAGGGTTCCTAATCAGCTTCTTCCGAGATGATCTGAAACGAGGTCTTGGACTCTCACCTCAACGGAAGGAACCGACTCCAGTCGCTGAGGTTGAAGAAGATCCTCTTGACACACTTGGCAAAATGATAAGCTTGGACATGGATAAGAAAATTGCAAAAGAGAGACAAAGTATTGCGAAGACCATCGCTAAATACAACGAAAAACCCAAGAAACAGCAAAAGCTAGGTCTCGAGATTGTTGAAGAAGCAACTGGTCTCCTCGCATTACTCGATCAAGCAAAATCTCAGGCTATTCAATCCGGCAAACCTGATCTGGTCGCACATTACGAACAGATTGCAGTAGAAATAGAAGAAATTCGAGAGAAATATCGTCAGTAAGAAGTGGTGGGCCCGTCGAGATTTGAACTCGAGACCGACAGGTTATGAGCCTGCTGCTCTACCAAGCTGAGCTACGGGCCCTTGT
>JBHLRT010000378.1:0-3279 GCA_048882305.1 Candidatus Thorarchaeota archaeon | reverse complement strand
GACATCAAGATCACTAGGTCCTGTGATTACCGGTGACCGAACATCAGATGCAACTGCTGTTAAGTCATAGAAATAGTCACCAAGTCCAACAGGTTGACCTAAGTATGTCACTGTCCAATTAATGAATGCTATAGGAAGGTCAATGAAGATAACTGTCCCATTAGCAGGAGTTACCTTTGTGTCATATAGAGTTCCATTTTTGTAGGTGACTTGGACAATTGCCCCTACGATTGGACTGAGACTAGTTTCATAGTATGTGAATAGTTCTAAATCTAAATAATCATGATTTCCTGTAATAGGGCCAACGCTTTGATGCAAAAGATGTTGAGTACCATTGGATTCCACTGTGCCTTCATCTAGAAGGTATCCAGCATAAATGGGGTCTCCAAGGACTGTAAGCCTCCAAGTGTAGTTTCCAATCGGTAGGTCAGAGAAATCAGCTCTTCCACCTGTAACAACAACTTGTGACCAGATTGAGTTGTTATTGTCATAGAGAATAGTGAAGTTAAGGTTCTCAGCTGGATTTCCCTCAATATCAGTAATGGTTGCATTCAGGTCATCGTTATCGTTTGCCCAATCGATGTTCCCAAATAGAATGTCAACATTTGCTTCTGGACCATTTGATACAATCTCTCCAGTCTTATCGGGTGTGACGGAATCAAATGGATGTGAAACATTCCATTGGTAGGTACCTTGCGGTAAATTGTAGAAATAAGCATAGCCATTTCCATCGGTCTGATCCTCATATTCAAGAGCACTGGTTGTTATGTTATAGAGCCTAACCCAAGCGTTGTTCAAGGGTGTTGTTCCATTTCTCACTCTAAACTCGAAATCATCATCATTGAAAGCTAGCAGATTGTTATACACCCTAATGTCTACTACAAAGTTAGTCGCGGCAGGTTCAAATGATGTGTCTTGGTAGGCATTTGAAATTAGCTTCTCATGATTTGTAGCAGGTACAGCTATACTTGCTATGTAGAGAACCAAGAAGAGGAATGCAAACGCTTTGTGTGTCTTGCTCATCCAATGTCACTCTCGATAGGGCTATGAGATAGACTTTCCTTTAGTAATCTCACTGCTTGGCGGCGTCGAATCCTCGCCGCGCATAAAAGGGTTTTCATAGTTAAAGACAGGAACTATGGTTGTAGAATAACCCGAAATAATCTATTCATTGTTCCGCCCTCGGTTTATGTGTTCTTTTGGGTGGAGTTGTCTGAGAGAGGTTGAGTTTGTTGGTTATTATCCTACCACCTCAAAAAAATTGGAGTCGGTGTGCAAGAATGCATAGCTGATTAAACTTATTCAAAAAAAGGGAAGAGCTACGAGAGAAAGTAGCTCCTCCTAAAACTATTTTACTCTGGTGGACTCATTCCAATAAAAGCTAGCGCTTCTGAAACTGTATTTTGCACTTCTATTGAAAATTCGTATCCTTCGATATCGTGATACATTACCATAGATTGTGTGGTTCGTCGCAAGGCTTCTTCGAGTTTTCCTTCTTTTACCAGTGATATACCCATTGTAGTAATTCCTTGCTCTGTAGCTTTGACTGATGCAGGTACGATTTCTACGCTTAGTGTTTCATCTGGTGGAAATTTCTCTCTCACCTTGAGATATCTCTTGGATACTTCAGGTATCTTATGAGTCGGATACCTTGAATGTGTAACAATATACGGCATTTCTCTCATCTCAAACTCAATTTGATTTCATAAAGTGTTGAATGCAAGAAGTAGTTGGGCTCTCTCATCTGAGAGAGTCATGAAGATGTATCATTGATATGACAACACTGTAGCTTAAACTATGCCTTTATCTTCAACATAAGGTTTCCGAAATTTCTTTGAATGATAATTGCCACTTTCTTGAATTCATAATCCATGAAACAGGATATTGATAATCTTGATCTCCTGAGTTTTCTCTCTTTTTTGGTATTTGGTTCTTCAAGAATTGCTGTCAGAGATGATTTTCAAGCCAATTGAACATGTCAGCAAAGACCTCTTCGCCACCTTCCTCATGATAGGGTTCGTGGTAAAGTCCGGGATATAGTTTCCATGTCTTATCCATTGAAGCAATATTGTCGAAGAACTCCTTGTTCCGGTCTGGGTCGAGTATCATATCGTCGCCAGATTGCTGAAGCAAAACAGGATCTACAATTTTGTTTGCAAAGGTAAATGCTTCTTTACTAGCATTGAGTCCCTCAATTGCATATCTCGGTGTTGCTTTGTCAAATCGAAGAGGATCTTCTCGATTGTCCTTGACAATCTCAGGATTTCTTGATATCAACTCATAGTCAAGACCATTGCTGAAGTACATCTTTACATTGAGTTTAGAGAGAAATGATGCCATCGCTCTTGTTGCTGAACTAACCTTTAGCCTTTCAGAAACAGCTGGTGCTGGAATAATGATACCATCTGCTTCTCCCGGGTGTTTCACAACATAATGAATGATAAAAACTGCGCCTAGAGAATGTCCGAACAAAAACAACTTCTTATCTTGGTGAAGGAGTTTCATATATGCTACCAAGGACTCCATGTCCTCGGTGTATTCATCAAAATGTTCGACATGACCCTTTCGACCTGGAAAGGTGCCAAAACCTCGCATGTCAGGCGCATAGAAGGCATATCCTTCTTTTGTGAATCTTTCGCCCAAATATGCCAGACGACCACTATGGGAGCCCAATCCATGTAGTCCCAGTACAATAGCCTTAGGATCACTATCAGGTTTCCATATCCTTAGTAGCATGGTCGTACCGTCAAATCCTTGGTAAGTACTCTCTTCGCTCATCAGGAAAACCACGAAGACACAAGAGCACTATGCCCTATGTGTCTTCCGTAGCATGGGAACTTCTCTAATTGAAGGAGAATCGCTTCCCAGGATAGTCAATAGTTGTTTCAAATCTGTTTAGGAAATCGTAACCTATGATTCCATTCTCAATCAATTTTCCTTTTGGTGACACTTTGCTAAGATCGAGAACGACTGCTTGAGTGTAAGATATTTCAGATCCATTCACAGATAATTTGTGAACTTCAGCCAGCTCAAGTTGTACGTCTCCACCAATTCCACGAGCGATTCCCTGGACAGGCTTAGGATCAAGCTCAATTTTAGAAGCCAACTCAGGGGTTATCACTGTATTTCCCGCGCCAGTATCAAGAACGAAATCATATGGCCCATTTCCATTAATGTAAACCGGGACTCCAACAAGATGTGAGTCTTTGATATATTTGAAGGGAGTCCAGTTGAGATCCTGCTCTGAATTACCTATACTCAATTTGAAGCGTTTCTCAT
>JBHLRT010000377.1:0-3296 GCA_048882305.1 Candidatus Thorarchaeota archaeon | reverse complement strand
CAAAGACTGTACAGGTACTGCTAATCGAACTAGGATTCTTTGATTGAAGAGCGAGCGGGCCCAATTCATCGATGGTAACTTCAAGAACTCGCGCCATGACTTCAAGAAAACGTCCAGTCCCAGCAGAACACTTGTCATTCAACTCAAAGTCTTCGGGACGACCTGATGGGCCTATACGAATGGCTTTGGAGTCTTGACCTCCAACATCTATGAGTAGACGAATATCTGGATTGATGTGATACACGCCGACACTGTGACATGTGATTTCGGTAATGGACTGTATAGCTAGTTCGACTCGTGCGCGACCATAACCTGTACTGATCACTGGAATCCCATTCAATTCAATTCCCGATAGTGACGAAATATCTTGGAGCGTCTTTTCCACAGCCTGAACAGCAGAAGCTCCTGTTAGCATCAATGATTTGGCAACAATCTTGTTAGAGCTGTCTAATAGAACTCCTTTGGTCGTTGTTGACCCAACGTCAATCCCCACACCCATTTCCACGTACGGTCTCTCCTCACATCAGCATCTCAAGAAGTGCATCTACTCGAGTTTCAATCTGTGCGGCGTTGTAAACTCTGGAGTCAACCATGTCGCCTTCAATGATGACACCCGGTACACCAGTTCTTTCAGTGACTAGTTCCTTTGAAACAAGCTGGCCTAGCGAATAGCGCTTACAGGAACGAACAGAAAACATAACAAATCCATCTAGGTCATAGTCTGTGATTAGTTGACACATTTTATCGACCTTAGCATCAAGCCCCATGTTCAGATAAACTTTGGAATATGTTCCTACAACTTGGTCAACAATAGAAGATGTATCTACTCCTACCATATTACCTGTCCATGCATGGGTATAGGTATCAGCAGGAAATACAACTCCTCTACTTGCTAGTATGTTGAAGAATTTTAGTGTGTGCCAGGGAGGAATATTGTCCCAGAGCAAACGGACTTTTTCATCGCGGATTGCACCAATCTTGTTCTTGACGCGTTCCTCTACTTCTTTAACGAACGATTCGTAGAACTCAACACAATGCTCAGTCCCCCGACTTGATACCACTGGAGCCATTGTCAAAAACCTATCAGCACAGTTCAGTGGACTAGGTTTGGTCTTGCAGGCTTCAAGGGCACGAATCCAGAGTCTTGTTGCTTTACTTGACAACTCAGCTACTTCGCGAATTCGTTCGTCCTCAAGCGTTCGATTGAAGTGTTCTCCAATAAATCCAATCAGACGTTCTACACCTTTTCGTACATACTCCTGATTGTGAGGGAGCTGTATTTTATCGATGGGAGGCGTGTCTAAGAGAAAGACAGGAGCCCCTGTCATCTCTGAAATAGCATCATACCACTTGAGAACAGTTCCACAGATATTGTTGCATGCAAGAAGAATTTGAGGTGTTGGTAGTGAGCCCATTGGAACCTCATCGGGCTTTTCTGTTGAACCAATACTGACACGGGCATAGGAACAGAGCTCCTGTGAATACCCGAGGTTCTCAGCAATAGTAGAAACTTCAGGACCTATTTTCTGAGCTCCAATAATCGCACCAGCCTGTTCAGGATAGACCACTCCAAGATTCATAGCGATGGGAATCTCGACAGGGAAACCGGAGGTTACCCAGGCAAGGTTACCATTCTCACTAGCTTCCATTGCCTCCAGCCCATGACGAAATGCAATCTGTTGTAGGAGTGCCTGCGTTTCAAGACGCCTGTATGGTTTTTCTTCACTCGCTCGTTCTTGGGTCATTATTTTGCTCACTCCAGTGTTTCTAGGAAAGTCTGAATTCGTGTTTCAATCCGACCACGGTCACTCAGCTCAGGATCTAAAGGTACACGAACCGTTTTAATACCAAGCTCAGCGGCGGCTCTTTCAATTGATGGTGCCTCAAATTCGTCAGGGTCGCAGAATGACTGCTCGCATACAATGAGTCCTTGAATTGATAGACCAGAGAGGAGGTCTTTCAATGCGTTCATGCGATATGAGAGACCTTCATGAGTTGGTTCACCGGGGGCTGACAGGACTGAGTGTGCCATAGCGGAAAATGGCGAGCCTGACTTGGATGGAGACTCTGTGAACACGGTCTTAAATCCAAATGAGAGAAAATCCAGTACAATCACCGAATCGTGGACATCGGGCATTTCATTGATTAGAGTTGAGATAGCTTGAGGTTCAACCATTCCTCCTGCAATAGCGATACGAGGAGTTTCTAAATCATCAGGAAGTGTTACTCCTGAAAAGTCACCTCTAATGATTGCGTTTCTTACGGTTTCGATGCTATCCAAAATACCTAACTCCTCTGCCGTTTTCCTAACAGATGATGCAACATCGTTAGCCTCGGACACTGATCCAATGGTCGGAGCCGTCAAGAATGATCTCACTAGACGAACAACATTAGCGTAGGAGATAATCTTTGGATTGACAACTCTGGAGGAATAGAGGAACTGTATGCTATCTCGAAAGCCTCGAACAAGTTCTACCGCACGTTCATAACTCTCAATGAGGAAAGGTCGGTTAAATGTTGTAGAGATTGTTTCACTAAGAAGTCTTAGCTCTTCGGTCAGAAATTCTTCGGTTGAATCATCCGGACTGTATTTTGCAACAGGATATGTTAATCGGAACACCTTATCATCTGGAAAACGAACTTTCCAGACATCGCCAAGATTTTGAAGGGAATCACAGGTGTTTCCAGGGAATAACAAACCAGCCAAGGTCAAGAACTGACCATTTGCACGCTGACTGTAGAGATTCCTAATGTACGAACATGCAAATGTTTGGAGACTCTCTTCGAATCCACCTGCCTTGCCGGGCAGTGCCCGAATAAGAGATGGTATGAACCCATGTGCCATAAAGAGCTCAAGGGGTACGTGGGGGTAGATGTAACCGAATATCTCTTCACCAGATTTCATGAGTTCTGCCAATCCCACTGATGATTGTTCGACAACTCCTTCATAGTTCAAAACGGATTCCTCTCAGTGACTTATGTGTCTGGTAGTATTACTGAACCTTCAACAATCAGTTTCTTAATTGTTCCGTTGGGGCTAATCAAAACATCAGTTACCCTTTATTCTATTCAAAAACGGACTGTGGAAGGAAATATCAATACCTATTGTTGTCGTAGTTGATATCTTTTAGTTGATATATTGACTAAAAATCAAAGACAAGAGATATGGAGAATGAACAATATGGAAGAAATGCTATGGCACAAGTCAAGATGGCCCGAAACTGTCAAGAAAACGCTGGACTATCCTGACGAGCCACTCTTTGCACTATTAGACAAAGTAGCTGCTAAAACCCCAG
>JBHLRT010000376.1:0-3301 GCA_048882305.1 Candidatus Thorarchaeota archaeon | reverse complement strand
GCTGAAGGCGTAGGTGGTGGAGAAATGACAACTTTAGCCATAGAACCCACTGGAGCACTTGGAACTCCCCTTCTTCGACGTAGCATGAATAGACCTGCCACTGGAAATCCGACAACGCTTACTACAATGATTAACGTGATTGGATTTTCGAATAGAGAACGAATGAATATGAGTAGATTCATTCCAGCTGGTGACACTTCTCTTATTTCCGTGTTAGATACTGCAGGCCATTCTCCTAACTCTGGTTCAAAGTCTGCCCAGATTGTGAGTTTTTTGGCATCGAGTGGAACTGCAAATTCCAAGACTGCAAGCCCTTCTGAATTAGTGTATGTTAGTTCTGCGTGTTCCTGTGGCGAAGATTGCTCCCTTTCAATCACAATATGGATAGTCATCTGCAATCCATTAACAATTACAGATTCAGATGTTGCCAGGACTGTAATCTCTATTGTTTGACCCGCTTGAACTTCATCATCAACTTCTAAGGAGAAGGTATATTGAACTTTGGGATCGATCTCAAGCTGAATTGTCGCATGTTCAGCTTCACAATCAACTGCTGAAACAGTGAGGTTGAGTTGATAGATCCCTGGAGGTAGTACTCTTAGCCATATTCCCACACTATAGGTCATTGAATCTTCATCATAGACTAGCGGATATTGTACTCCTTCTAGTTCCACGATAACTTGAGCCCAATCCACCGATGTTGCATGAGGTGCGTTAAACACTTCTACCTCAACAACGACCGTTTCGTTTTCGTATTGATTAATCTCGCTTAGGTAAACAAGCGCAAGTGGTATCTCTCGAATATCTATGCTGACCATACTAGTACTGTTTTCATATCCTAGTCTAACAAAATTCACATGAAGCTCATGGATGCCAATATGTAAGGAATCACTATCAATCTCTAGACTGTAAGTGCCATTACCAAAATCAAGGATTGAATATGTGTCAGACCATGTGACCTCTGGCACATACCCGGGTATAAACGCGGAGTTTTTCGTATCTGTCCATGTGAAGGTAATAGTTGTTGTTTCGTAGGCGAAAATCACAACTGTTGGGGAAGGTGTAGTGCAACTAGTTGGAATCGCACTTACAACAATATCAAAGATATAACTCCCAGTTTCGAAACCAAATGCACTAACATGGATGTTAACTGGATTAAAGCCAAGTCCCAAACTGGCTCCACTAACAGAGTATGTCCAATGGTCAGTAACCCATGTTGCTACATGTTCGAATCCGTCTATTTCAAGTGTTAAGACAGCTCCGGGAACACTACTTGAGTTGAGGAGTTGGTAATAGATATCCATTGTAACCTCTTCATCGTAATAGATGCTAGTTGTAGAGTTTAGTACAAACAAGTTTGTGGATGCTGGTGTTATCAAGAGGATGTATGAATCCCTTCCATCTACATATCCTGTTTTGTTTGCAGTAACGGTGATATTCCATGTTCCAAGACCGATATCACTTGCTCTCATGCTAAAGTACCAAACTTCATCTATTGCGTCATAGACGAGAAGATACTGTGTTCCATTAATGGTTAGTTCAACTGTAGCTCCTACGATTGGCTGGTAATCCTGTGTGTAGACCACCGAAGCATTCACTGTCTCAATGTATGATGCTTCAAGACTCAGAGGTTCCCATGTAACACTGAATGAGTTAGCTGCTTCTGTCACATTGATATTGGGTGTAACATCAGTCCTAGACGCATATCCATAGAGCCATGCACTAATAGTTGCTGTACGTAATCCAATCCCAAGTTCATTCCCTGGAATTGAAACTCTCCAAAGGCTTTCCGAATATGTCAAAGGATAGAGCTTACCATCAATAGACACGTTAACAATTGCTGTACCTGGTACATCCCCATCATAATAGGTATAATCCACTGTCAGGTTTAACAAGTCTGTGTACTCTATAGTAAGATTTGATGGACTCCATGTCACAACCAATTGGTCTGTATCAACCTCAATCACGGTCACAAATTCCAAGGTTTCACTGTACTCATAACCATACGCCCATGCTCGAATCACAATGCTATGAACTCCAAGGTCAAGAGATACGCCTGTGAGATTAGCATACCACAGATTTGTTCTATTTTCCAACCTTATATTGGCTATTCCGTCAATAGTGACATTTGCTAGAACTCCGCTTGTTGGCACGCTTATTCCGGTGCCCGAATAGTAGTAATCGAATGTTAGGTCTGCTTGACCGAGATAGTCAATCACAGTAGAACTCCACATGACTGTAACTGCTGTTGGGGCTTCTGTAATCGTAAAAGTGATTGAGGTGACCATGGATGGATTATATCCAAACTTACTGAAGTTAGCCCAAACATCATGAAGTCCTAGGTCGAATGTGTTGTTGAACTCAATCCAGTATGTTCCATTTGTTCCCTGCAGAGTGTATTCAGTTCCATTGATATAAATCTGCTTTGTAGTGGCGTAGTCAATCAAGTTGCCATAGGAATCTTTGTAATCAACCGAGAAAATGATACTCTCAGTCCAGTCAATTGTGAACAAAGTCCAAGACTGTGTTGCAGTTGTTCCCTCTTTCTGAATCGTTAATGATGTACTATCTGTCTGCGCAGCATAGACATTCGCAAATGCCTGGATCACCACAGTGTGCGTTCCTAGTCCTGGTGGGTCTTGGTTGCCGGTGAATTGGACTTGATAAGATCCAGCACTTGCATTCCACAGAAGTGTCCAGGTTGTTTCTCCGATGGTTGCATTCACTGTTGCCCCCAGAATATCTGATCCATTGCTCATCTTGTAAATGACCGAGAGGGTAGTTCTCTCCACGTAGGTTATACTATTTCCAGCTATCCAAGATATGCTTAGGGTTGTTGGGTCTTTTGACAAGATGAGAGTGTTGCTGGAATCTACCTTGTACTCGAAACCAAACTTGTAAGCCTCAACTACTAGATTATGAGTCCCAAGTCCAGGCGGAGAATCTGACCCATTGAATCTTAATGAATATGCGCCTTGCGATGAGTTCCAATTAAGAGTCCACGTAATTGTATCAATTGTCACATTGACTTCTGCGTTTAGAATTGCGGTACCATTACTCATTTTGTATTCGGCATAAAGAATCGTGTAATCAAAGTAGGTCACATTGTTGAGGTTAGGGCTACTCCAATAGATAGCCAAGCTTGTACCCTCCTCCACAATGGTGAGAAACTTTGTCGAGTCAGAAACTGCATCAAAGCCGTTTCTCCAAGCATGAATAATCAAGTTATGTGTTCCAAAGCCAGGTGGGCTATCTGTACCGTTGAATTGAATTCGATATGTCTGGCTAGCTTCATGCCAAT
>JBHLRT010000375.1:0-3310 GCA_048882305.1 Candidatus Thorarchaeota archaeon | reverse complement strand
GGTTTTCCAACCTCTGCCGCACGCTCCTTAGCTTCCTTCGGAGTTAAAGCAACGCCACCGGGAGGTGTTGGTAAATTGAATGCTCTAAAGATGTCTTTAGCCTCATGTTCAAACAATTTCATTGGTCAACCACCGCATAGGGATTGATAATCATCAAGGTCTACGCGGGCACGAGTCTACCCACGTAAAAATGTTACCGCATAGACTCCAATAACAACTGGAGGCTTTTCTCAAGCTTCTCGCTCTCTTTTCTTGCACCATGTTTCGACTCTAGTAGCTTTAGCAGGATTGAATTGATGTATTCCAGTTCCTCTATGCAGTTCTCCACAATGCCTGGCATGTCTTCTTCGCAGACCAATTCCTCAATCTCTTTTGCGGGTAGTCTACTCAGCACACGTTGCAAAACTTGTTTGGGTATCGTTGATCGAGCTAAGACAACATTGCTAAGGATTGTTTTCAAGTCACTTTTTTCGTCTGCAATCGCTTTCATCACACGCTTTGCATCTTTTACAGGAATTCCAAGAACAGCAACATCTTCTCCGCGTTCAGTACAGCGCACACCATCCTTATCTCGAGCTATCAGGTTATCAGCTTCTAGCTCATCATAGACCTCAAGTCCCCGTAAAGCCTGCAGTATCACTCCAGAGGCGTATGGTTTTGTATCATCTTCGTTAAGAGCGAATTGAGCGAATTTTATCAGATGTTTACAGAGTCTATGCTTCCTTATGCCCTGATATTTCCATGACTCACAAGAACATGAAACTCCCTCTTTTGCTCTCAGAGTTGTATAATGCCAAATCTCTCTACTTCCACTATGTACCAATCCCTCTATCTTATCCGGTCTGACAGAAGTAAACTTTACACTTTTGTTGGGTATATCCTTCGCCCTTGAAAAAGTAGACCTTGTAGAGCGTCGCATCAAGAGATTCTCAACAATAGCTTCATCCTGATCCTCAGCCTGACTAATATCAGTAACAAGACTACTGCTTCCCCAGAATGTTCGGTCAATTACTGAGAATGGATCTTCATCTCCTTTGGACTTTCCACAGAGTTGTCTCAATACCAAATCTTGTACATTCTCAGGCTCATCCATCATACTATCGACTTCACCAAGTTGTGGTAACAAGTTGCCTTTCGCGTCTTTATTGAAGTACTTTCCAATCACTCGTAATCTTTCAGCCTCATTGTCAACCACGACAATACCAAACGCTTCATTGTCTATACCTCTCCGACCTGCAGCTTCAAGAACATCGCTTAATTGCCATTCTGATAGCATTGAAACTGCATCCTCTTGAGAGACCTCCTTGCCCAGTTCTTGCATAAACACCCCCATGAGGAACACAACAGTTGCTCTCAATCCACTTGCAATGGCAAATCTGGTTGGCATCACAATAACTGGTAACAGGTCACTTTCCCATGCTTCAGAAATCTCTCTTCTCTGAGATACTCCTACTCCTTCGTGAATAAATGCGACTCCTTTTGGTATAACACTACCCAGCTTCTCGGTCGTTTCACACTGAGGGTATCTCTTCCGTATTTCGAGAGAAAGATGTCTGAGATCGTCTCTATATTCAGGAGAGAGTCGCATATCAAGTGGTGTAGTCTTATCACCAGTTTCAATACCCGTAAGCTGAAGTGCAAGCTCTTCACAAGTGACTATATTGGAGCACAATATCATTACTTGTCCCTGACGATGGACAACAAACTCAGTCAGGTCAGTAAGTGAATCATCTGAGTTTTCAAAAGCCTTCACACTGAAGATAAGTTTCACATCGACCTTAGGGTCTCTAACAATTTCAGCATCCAGCCATTTTCCTAGGTTTTCTACATCCTCCAGTGGCGGACAAATCGCTGCATATTGGATGTTTGGTCTACCTAACATAGTTACTAGGACTGTTTCCAGTCTTGCACCAATCCGTGGTTGGCCGATCAAATCCAACCGGTCAACTAGCACAAATACAACCCCTTCAAGTATCTCCGGATTAATCTGTGACGCAATGTCAAACGAATTATAGGTTGCAACGATGACTCTGCCCAGACTTTGTCCTATCTTAATCGCTTTGCTCCTTCGAATAACTTCTGAGGCTTCAATACCTAATCGGTGACATTTCTGGCTTAAAGATCGAAATCGTCTATCTGCTTGGTGCGGATTTGGACAAAGCACAATGGCTCGTGCACTATGGTCTGAGGCAACTCGATTAAGGAGGGCAATCTCGCCAATCATATACGCCTCGTTATAGTCATATGTTACAAGGATTTGACTTGTCCCTCTAATTATCCCTTGTTGAACTGAAGCGGACTGAAATCTAGTTAGGGTGGCAAGACCTTGCCTTCTAAGAATCTCCAGCAAGCGGGGGGCAACCTGCTGGAACTCTAATTCTCTTAGAGTACTCAATGAATCCCGCTCCGTCAAATGCGCATTGAATGATATGAAGAAACAGTATAAAATCCTATTAGTTTTATGTGTGGCTGGTCACTATAACGTAGGGCTTGTCCAAAAATGCTCATTCTCAGGAGTGTGTGTAACCGGCTTTCTAATGTCTATCTTACACAGACACATATAAAGCCTCAAAAGCAACCACCTTACGTTGAGCTTGTAACAAAGGGAAATGCTGAGTAATCAGACATCCTGCTGAGGCTTGAATGGTCATGGCTTTCGTAGCTACAACAGATTCATCTTTCAAAATAATATTAAAGAAGGACTTCAAGATTAAGCCAGAATCCACATTCGTCTGTGGATTTCATGGGTTAGGTGAGGTTGGTTTCTTAAGCACTGCTCATCTAACACGCACATTGGAAGCCGAACGTATTGGTTTCATCAAGAGCGATATGCTTCCTCTTTTCGTTTCAATGGAGAATGAACGTCTTGTACTACCATTCGAGCTATACTCCTATGATAAGAAAAAGATGATTTTCCTGGTCCCACGTTTTCAACCACATCAATCAGAGCAATGGGGCTTTATCGACAAGCTTGCTAGCTGGGTCGCTAAGAACAATTTCAAAGAAACCCTCCTTCTTGGTGGTTTGGATGCGTCGTTCAAGGAGGATGAAGAAGACATGCGATGTGTTCCTACCTCTGCATATGGTGACCTTCTTGAAAAATGGAAAGTCCCGCTTCTTGAAGAAGGTCTGTTTGTCGCAGGTCCACTCGCACTATTCCTTGCAGAGCTGGAAATGCTCGGTGCCCCTGCAATCGGTCTTCTCACCTACGCAACCAGAGGACGTCCTGACCCCCGTTCTGCAGCTACAATGCTTGAAAAAATCAATGAAATCTACGGTGTTGGAGCCAACGTTGAACAGCTCTTAGAGG
>JBHLRT010000374.1:0-3320 GCA_048882305.1 Candidatus Thorarchaeota archaeon | reverse complement strand
GGCAATCTTAGCCGCAGCTTCGAACATCTCATTTACGCCTTGACCAGTCTTTGCAGAGACTTCCATGACTTCAGCATCGTACTGGCGAGCCATCTCAGCAGCTTCTTCGAGTTGCACACCACTGCCATTCTCTCGCTCATCAACCTTGTTTCCAACAAAGATGATCTGGCAGTCAGGAGCATTTTCCTTGACTCGACCCAACCAGTCAGAGAGTCTCTGAAGGGAGAATGTTCTAGTAGCATCATAAACAGCAATTGCTATTCTTGCGCCCTTGAAATAATCGGAGATGACCTCTCGGAACCGTGGTTGACCACCAAGATCCCAGAGCATCAGTGTCACGTTGCTATCATCAATAGTCATTTTCTTGGATGCAAAGTTGACACCAATTGTCATCTTCATCTCTTCATCGAACCGGTTCTCCGTGTAGCGAATGGTGATGCTGGTCTTTCCAACACCACCCTCTCCCACGAGTACAGTCTTGTAGATTGGTAATCTCCCTGCCATTAGTTTTCACTCCTTAACTTAGAGTACCAAGTAGTCGATCAGCTCGACCCGTAATACCGAACCACCAAATAGCAAATGCTCCAAAGATGAACATTGATGGCATGAGAGTGACTGCGTTTCCGCCAGCAGTCCCTAAGATAAGGAACACGACTCCAAGAGCTAGGAAAAGGGCTCTACTTCGGCCAGGTGCACCAGCCTTTCGCATTCTCCACCAAAGCATTCCATAAAGGCCTAAGGGAATTATTGTCTGAAGAATACCAGATAGAGCCATGACAACCCCGCGATTTGGAATAGCATCGGGCATAATCTGAGCAGACCAACCAGACAACATTAAGAAAACTGGTGCTGCCATGATAAGCAGTGGAAGGAGCAACGCTTGTCGCCAGTCCAACGCAACAATTGAACTCAAATTAAGAAACATCGGAGCTAGAAGACCAAGTAATAAAGCAACATACTCTGCATTGAGTCCAACAATAAACTCGGTATGGTTCAATGCTACTGTCAGGAAGGAGAACCCCCCAATAAAGAAGAAAACTCCAAGAATCAAAGTAGCTCGGTTCTTGTTTTGAGTCCATCTTGTAAATGAATAAGCGGCAGTTCCAATAGCAAGAATTGAGGCCATTGCAATGAGCGAAGTTGATGTCATAGCAACCAAATCCCCTACTAGTGGAGAAACTAGAAGGTATGACATGAAGTAGAACAAAGAGCTAATTGTAAAACTATACGCGATCAGTTCTCCGCCAATTTTTGATTCTGGCAAAATCAGAGCTGTAATCATCAATGCGGGTCCATAAAGGCGGATAGCAAGCGCTACAGCAACCAACTCTGGTGAAGTGAATGTTGTTGCAATCAGAATCAGAGGATAGGTTGCTGACAAAACAGCCAAACCAAAGCTTGTGATTCGTCGGGTTGTATATGTCAGATATGAGAACAGGCCAAGAGGTATGCTAAAGATGATCAATGCGAAAACATTCACAGCATAGTCGGTAAAGCCACCTAAGATTGATCCAGCACCAAATTGTGTTTCAACAAAAGCCACCACACCTAAGACGCTCATTAACACAATTGGTACTATGAACAGTCTTTTTGAGCCCAGGATCATCAATGCGGAAATCATTAGAAGTCCAGCACCAACAAGTGCTGTTATGTACCAAAAGACCTCTGCGAGACCAATTCCAGTCCCAAACCAGTAGTTTGATAGAGAAGCAAGTCCCAAGAAGAAAACACTGGCTACAGCCACCCACAAGGGATTCCCCATATGTTTCTCTTCGGATGGGAGGTTCTTAACTCGATTCCATGTAAATCTGAGGAGCAGGAGGGTTATCAAAAAAAGACCAACTGCTGTCATCAGTTCTGACGCGTATTGCACGACTAGTTGCATTGTCTTACACCCCTACAGCATCTTAGATGCCCATTCATTTGCGCGTTGTATTGCACTTTGTGCCGCACCAGCAGCATCCTTGATCATCTTGATTGTTTCATCAGTAACAATCTCACCGAGAGTACCTTTGCACAATTCGCTGATCTTGGTGTTTAGTGCGGCTGCATTCTTATCGTCTAGGTCATGAATGGTTACCAAGAATACTCGGTCAGTCTTAGAGATGATTATACGATAATTCTCCAAAGAGAGTTCACTGACACTCTTGCCTGAGATCTTCTTACTGTACATTTGAATCGCAGATAAGAAACCCCCGAAAAGAGCCTCATCGATTTGAAATTCTCCAATCGGTACGGAGGCGATTGTTTCACCGCCTTCATTCACTAGATATACACTTTGGATCATTGTCTTTGCATCCCCTAGAAACTGTCCATCCATTTCTGAGCCTTGTCGACTGATCCCTCTGCATCGCCATCAACTACTGCCCCAGCTGCTTCAACATCTCGAACAGTGAATTGTTTGTCAACAAAGAGGATCACGTTGTGACCGTTACTGCATTTTGCTGGAACTAAAACTGGAACCCGTTTGGCATGAGTAATCGAATTTTCCTCGACCACAATTCCTTCAATAGACCCCTTACACTCGGGGCAAGGAACGGTATTCAAAGTTTTTTTTCCCAATAAGGTCACCTCTATGCAGAATGACTCTGCAACATCTTGCGCTGTAATTTCGCCATCCCATTGCGAAACTAACAACTCATATTCGAAAATATTCCTATATATACAAATCTTGTTGGAATTATTTGCGATTTTTGCAATATCCCGTCCAAATAGAGCAACAGTTATCAGGAATGTTGAGTCGAAGTGCAATCGTTCTGTGGTGACAGACATGGTAAAAGCCTACATCTTGATCAAAGCGGCAGTCGGACAAGAGGATGAAGTTCTCAAAGGTATGCTAGCCCTATCCGTTACTGAAGAAGCGCACAAAGTCTTTGGAGCTTATGATATCATAGCTGAGGTAAGGGGTCGTGATATGGAAACTCTGGTAGAAATCATCAGCAGTAAGGTACGTAAAATTAAGGGCATCGAAGACACGGAGTCAATTCTTGTCATTGATAGCGAGATTGATATGACTGCCACCAGTTTGGGAAATTAAATGCATTCTTTACATCGAAGATTTTCTTTTATGTGATGGGCGATGAGGGGTATTTGGGATTATATTTTCGGAGGTATTGGATACAATGAAGACCCTCTCAAGAAAACCATTCATGGTTATGTTAAAGGATGACTCTGGGGAAATCACTGCAATCAAGCTCGATCCAGCTATGATTAGTAGTGATAACGCAATCATTGTTTTAGACGAATATAATGATGCTTGCTGGGCATGGGTTGGAAGACATGTTAGTATGCCAACGAGAATGCACACATTGAGAATAGCT